>DUPN01000061.1 GCA_012838305.1 Bacillota bacterium
AAGAGGCCGCTTTAGACATGCTCAGAAAGTTTGCCCTAACCCACCTAGGTGCCTTCAAGGATCTCTATACTGTGGAATCGTTGCACTTCCCCTGGAACAGACTGTTTGAAATTGGCTTTACCTCTAGGCTCAAAAGCTAATCGACAAAAAGATCCTGGACAGCCAAACGCTGACGAATAAGACCCTCTTCGTGCAAGAATTGGATGGTCTCTGCAAGCTCTATGCGATGTTTCTCTGTCAGCTCCCCGCTGAAGACATACTTCTGAGCCACCATGTCCACGATCTCAGCCGGCAGGTTCAGGGCAGAACCTGCCAGTAGAAGGGCCTGCTCGTAGTTCTGGTTGAGATAATCCAGACTGCGGGCATGGGCCCTTTTGAACGCCTCGATTGGGGCGCTCTCTGCCATGTCGGCCCTTGTGACCGAAAGGGTGAGTCCACTGATGAGGCCAGCCCCATCGCGCAAGATGATGATCGACCCCGATTGGGAGAGGCGTGACATAGCTGGCTCCACAACCATAGCTGCATCGACCTGACCGCCCTGCAGCGCGGCAACCCCATCGGGGACGAGTAAATTGACCAGCTGCACATCGCGCAGGGTCAGACCCTCTTCTGCCAGGATCTTGGCCAAGAGCAAATGTGCCTCGGTTCCAATGGGCACAGCTATTTTCTTCCCCCGCAGGTCGCCCAGGGTGAGAGAATCAGGGCGTGCAGCCAGACCAAAAGCGGCCGGGGCCTGACTGTAGACACCAATTACCTTGATCTCCCGGCCCGCTGCTGCCCCAATAATGGCCGATGTGGCTCCCATGACAGGAGCCAGATCCAACCTTCCTGCGGCCATCGCCTCAGACATGGCATAGCCAGCACCAAAGGAATGATACTTCACGCTGTAACCCTCTTGAGCAAGAAACCCCTGGGATTTCTCAACAATACTGGGTAAGTTAAAGGGCAGAGCATTATAGGCCACATCAATCTCCTTGGCCTCGAAAGGACCTGTAAAACCAAGAATGAAGGCGATCAAGAGGCCCAGCCAACCCGCCTTTCTCCAAGAACATCGCATACCTATCCCTCCATCCAAGCTAAGACTTGCTCCTTGTTCAGACGCAATCCGGCAGCTAAGCTCTGGTCAATCAGGACCCTTCCTGGTCGCCTGCTGAGCACCATCAGGCGCGTTCCCAAAGCTAACGCTTCCTCAATATCATGGGTTACTAGGATGCAGGTAACCCCCTCTTGCTGCCAAATCCGGCGCAGTTCCATTTGGAGTCTGCTGCGCAGGTGACTATCGAGACTAGCCAGGGGCTCATCCAACAAAAGCAGCTTGGGTTTTGCTGCTAAAGCTCGCGCCAGGGCCACCCTTTGGGCCATGCCTCCCGATAATTCATGGGGCAAAGCCTCGCCGAAGCCCTGCAAATCCATCTTCTCCACGATCTCCTGTGCGGAACCTCCACCCAGGCCAATATTCTCTAGTACTGTCAGCCAGGGGAATAAACGAGGTTCCTGAAAGACATAGCCCCGCTCCAAACTGGGTTTTCTGATAGGCTCCCCCTTATAGAGGCAGCGACCGCCGCTTGGAGGCAGAAGTCCGGCGATGATTCGCAGCAACGTAGACTTCCCGCAACCGCTTGGGCCTAAAATGGTCAAAAACTCCCCCTCTTCCAGGGTGAAGCAGATATTGCGCAGAGCATCAACCTCGTTCCCCCAGCCATCATGATACGTTTTGGAGACTTGGTGCAGTTTGAGGAGGGGTACTGGCATGTCTCACACCTCTTCGCGGTAATATCAGACGATTGTGTACGGTCAAGAAGGCCTGGTCCATGACCAGTCCCATGAAGCCAATGACAGCGATACCTACGAACATCTGATCCACTCTGGCCAACGACCGAGCAGTCATCACCAAGTATCCAAGTCCGCTCGTGGATGCCAGCATCTCCGCTGCAACGATAGCCCTCCAACTCAGACCCATCCCTAGGCGAAGTCCTGTAAACACGGCCTCTAGGCTCCCAGGCAGGATCAAACGACGCAGTGTGTTCCAGGGCGGAAGGCAGAGCGCCCGGCTTACTTCCCAGTAATCCCGGGAGATCTCCTGCACTCCCAGGCAGGAGTTGACAACAATGGGAAACAGAGCAGCATAGAAAATGACGGCGAGTTTGGAGCCCTCGCCGATGCCAAGCCAGAGCAGGAAAAGGGGGATCAGGGCCGTGGGCGGTATTTGACGAAGAAAGGCCAGCGTCGGTCCAAACCAGATTACTGTTTGCGGAAAGCAACCCATGATCAGACCTAAGGGTACCCCCACCATTGCGGCTAGAACAAAGCCCGACAAAACTCGCCAGAGACTCGTGCTTAAATAGGACCACAACACCCCGTCACGGCAGAGAGAACCGAAGGCGCTGATCATCTCTCCCGGCGAGGGAATGGTATGACGGTTCAGCTTACCCGTGTAAGCAAGCAAAAACCAGAGAACGAGGATTCCTCCTGGAAACACTAGGCCTTGCCAATGGCTCTCCCGGACGTTTTCCATTGTGCACCCCTCTTTCTGTAGGTGGTATGCAAGAATTCGTGGGCCATGGGGCTACCTGGTTTATCAAGCCAATCCGCATAAATGTTGAGAACATCCCTGTTTTGCTGTGACTTGTGAACAGCGGTTACCACGTCATCCTGATATAGGCCTGCCCCACGCTCCTGACGCACCTGGCCATTGACATTTGTAATGGGCTGACCCCCGCCCCCAATACATCCGCCAGGACAAGCCATCACTTCGACCAAATCGAAATAGACCTTGCCAGCTCGCAGATCGTCCAGGATAGCCTTGGCGTTGGCCAGACCATGGACCACACCGAGGCGTAAGGTCCCTTGATCGAGCTCCAGTTCCCAGCTGCGCATCCCCGAATATCCCCTCACCTCGGTGAAGGCTGCATTCTTAAGCTCCGTGTCGGTAAGGCGCTCATGAGCTAAGCGCAAGACTGCTTCGGATACGCCACCCGTCACTCCGAAGATCACTCCAGCACCGGTCACAAAGCCGAAGGGACGATCAGGCGGGGTTTCCGGAAGAGACGTATAGTCAATGCCGGCCTCCCTGATCATCTGGGCCAGTTCCTGGGTTGTTAGGACTAAATCCACGTCGGGAATGCCTAGAGTGGTGAATTCGTCCCTTGCTGCCTCAAACTTTTTGGCCGTACAGGGCATGATACTTATCATGTACAGATCCTCCGGCCGCTTGCCGCTTGCCTTGGCGTAGTACCTCTTCACCAGAGAACCCATCATCTGCTGAGGCGAACGACAGGTGGAGAGATGGGGTAAGAACTCTGGATAGAATTGCTCCGCATATTTTACCCAAGCCGGACAGCAGGACGTGAACTGAGGCAGTTTTTCCCCCTTTTGAATCCTCCCCAGAAACTCCTCTGTCTCCTCTAGCACCGTGAGATCTGCGGCAAATCCCGTATCAAAAACTTTCGAGGCCCCCAAGCTGCGCAAAGCAGAGATCAGTTTGCCCATGGTACTTTGACCAGGCTCCGCCCCGAACTCCTCACCAATGGATACCCTAACCGCAGGAGCCACCTGGATGATCACGGTCTTGCTCTCGTCCATAAGAGCGTTCCAGGCTTCCTGGATCTGCGGTTTGATCACGAGGGCCCCCGTGGGGCAAATGGCTGCACACTGGCCGCAATGCACACAGTTCGTGTCCGCTAGTTCCTGGTGAAATGCTGTGGTCACCTGCATCTTTGCGCCGCGATGGGCAAAATCATAGACACCGATACTTTGGACCTCTCCACAGATTCGAACGCATTCTCCGCAAAGAATGCATTTGTTAGGATCCCGCACTAGAATAGAGCTGCGGTCGATGGGCAAGCGATCCGTGTCGTCTTGCGAGAAGCGCAGATCCCGTATCCCGAAACGATGAGCCAAGCCCTGTAGAGTGCAGTTCCCACTCCGGGAGCAGCTGGTGCATTCACGATCATGACTGCTTAAGAGCAGCTCCAAAGCCATCTTCCTCAAGCGGCGTAACAAGGCTGTATTCGTGTTGACCACCATACCCGACTCTGGAGGCGTATGGCAAGCGGCCACAACTCCTCGCCCTTTCACTTCCACCATACACAAACGACAAGCACCATGGATGGTTAATTCAGGATGATAGCAGAGTGTGGGCAAATCGATTCCGGCGTTCTGCACCACGTCCAGCAAGCTCTTTTCTCCATTCAAGGCAATGCTTTGCCCATTAACTAATAGCCAACCCATTAGTACACCTCCTCGATGGCATCAAGCCTGCATGCAGACAGGCAGGCCCCGCACTTGACGCATTTCCCCTGGTCAATCCGGTAGGATTCTGTTCGAGACCCGGTGATGGCATTCGCTGGACAAACCTTAGCGCACTGCGCACAGTGCCTGCATTTGTCCGCTTGAATCACAAAGCGGCGTAGATTGTTGCATACACCAGCAGGACAGCGCTTGTCCAATACATGCATGAGGTACTCCTCCCGGAAATTCTCCAGAGTGGACAGGATCGGATTGGGCGCAGATTTGCCAAGTCCACACAGGGAACCAAGTTGCACCATCTCACCTATCTCCACCAAGAGGTCCAAGTCTTCCTCTGTGCCCCCGCCATCCACAATACGCTGCAGGATTCTAAGCATCTGGAGGGTCCCTTCCCGGCAAAACGTACATTTTCCACAAGATTCATTTTGGATGAAGTTCATAAAGAAGCGTGCCACTTCCACCACACAGGTGTTTTCGTCCATAACCACAAGTCCACCGGAGCCAATCATGGCGCCAACCTCTTGCAGTGAGTCAAAATCCAGGGAAATGCCCATCTGCTCCTTCGTTAAGCACCCACCGGAGGGACCGCCGATTTGCACCGCTTTGAGCTCTCCGCCGCCTCGGATTCCTCCTCCGATCTGAAAGACGATATCCTCCAGCGCCAAACCCATGGGTACTTCAATCAGTCCGGTGTTCTCCACTTCGCCGGTTAAGGCAAAGGTCTTGGTTCCGGGGCTCTGCTCCCGGCCAATGGACCGAAACCAATCGGCACCTTTTGTTAAGATCCGGGGCACATTGGCCAAGGTTTCGACGTTGTTGATCACCGTTGGTGCCCCCCACAGACCCGCAACTGCAGGAAAAGGAGGCTTGGGTCTGGGCATCCCGCGCCGACCTTCAACGGAAGCGATCAAGGCACTCTCTTCGCCGCAGACAAAAGCCCCCGCCCCTTCTTTGACATGGATGTGAAAGGAGAAATCTGTGCCAAGAATACGGTTCCCCAAGAGTCCATACTTGGTGGCCTCAGCGATCGTCTGCTGCAATCGTTTCACAGCGAGAGGATATTCCGCCCGCACATAGATATAGCCTGTATTGGCTCCAATGGCGTAGCCCCCGATTAACATACCCTCGATCACGCTGTGGGGATCGCCTTCCATAATGCTGCGATCCATAAAGGCACCAGGGTCCCCTTCATCACCATTGCAGATCATGTACTTCTGATCCGCCTCTTGGCGGGCGGCAATAGCCCATTTGCGACCAGCGGGAAAACCTCCGCCTCCTCGACCCCTCAAGTGCGCCCGGGAGACGATCTCGATCACGTCCTCCGAAGTGCGCTCCAGGGCAGCGGCTAAACCTTGGTAACCTCCTCTGTGGATATAGGCACGAATGTCCCCCGGATCAACTACACCACAGTTTGCCAGAGCAACCCGTACCTGATTCTTGTAAAAGGGAATATCTTGTTCGTGGACGATGGTCTGGTGTGTATCAGGTTCCCGATAGCAAAGACGCTTGACGACTGCGCCAGCCTCGACGGCATCAACTATTTCCAGCACGTCTGCGGGACTCACCTTTGTATACAAGACTCCCTCCGGTTCTACCCGCACAAGGGGCCCTTGCTGACAAAATCCCTGGCACCCGCTATTGGTTACCAGCATGCCTGATCCATCCCTCTCTTCTTCCATCAGGCAATCAACGGTTGTGTAAAGATTGCGCTTCTGCAACTCCTCCAACAGGGCTTGGTAGACTAGAGGCGAACCGCTGGCCACACACCCCGGTCCGGCACAAACTACAATACGGGCAGTAGCCCTTTTCAGAGCTTGACCGTAGCTCTGCTGCACCACTTGAATATCTTCTCCTGTCCTAATCATCGTGTTCGCCCTCCCGTTCCAGAGTATCGATGATCATGTTCACTGCATCAACTGTGAGATGTCCATAGACCTGATCATTAATGGTGATCACGGGTGCCAAGACGCAAGCTCCTAGGCAGGACACCGTCTCCACGGTGTATCTCCCGTTGGTCGTGGTGAACGTGCCATTGGCCAGACCAACGCGCTTGCGCAGTGCCTCATAGACCGGTAGGGATCCCCGCACATGGCAGGCCGTTCCATCACAAACCTTGACCACATACTTCCCCTTCGGCTCTAAGGAGAACTGAGCATAAAAGGTGGCAACTCCATAGACTGTGGCCGCGGATAAATCCAAGGCATGGGCCACTTGATCCATGGCCTCTTGGGACAAGTAACGGTCGTTTTCCTGGATGTCCTGCAAAATGGGAATCAAAGCGGACGGTTCGCTGCCATGCTTGGCTAAGACTGCGTCTAGGAAGTTGGTGCTGGAGCCTGTTTCGAACATCTGCAAGTTGGTGGCCGTGTTAGTCAATGAGGTCACATCCTTTTTTATTGTGAAATTCTTCTCAATATGTATTGTAGCACATATCTGTGTGCTTGGGCCTTCTTGTCAAATATTTAACAATCTTTGGCGCCCTTAGCTCCACAACTCCCCTTCTTGTCCACGCTATCACCAGTTTACCCAGGGGCTTTCTCCGCAAGAGCCGATTAGGGAAACTAGACGTGCCTTCGATTTTGTGTTTCAGACCAGGTCTCAACGGATCGTAAATCTCTGTAAAATTCAAAGAGTTTAGGTTAAATGCTACGATAAACGAAGAGCAAGCCAGCCCCTCCCGTCTCAACGATTGGCACCAAAAACACCTCTTTGTCGGAAGGAGAAGCTGGTGCCATCGGGGAATATGCCCATAAATCCAAGGGAGGGAGAGATCCGTGTGTCAAACAAAGTAGGTCCCCTAATTCTCGCAGCAATGCTAATCCTGGTCCTGACGATCCAGGCCTTTGCCTTTGATTACCGGGCTGTCGAGGAGCTCATGCACACCAAGGAATTGCGCCAGATTGAGCAAGCGATAGACCGTTTAGAAGGGCATTTAGAGAGAAATCCAAAGGATGGTGAGGCTCTTTGGCTCGCCGCCAAGGCCTACCTCTACCTAGGTGACCGTTTGGAAGAAGATGTGTTAGAAACGTTTGAGAAGGGCAAGGAGTATGCGGAAGCGGCAACAGAGTACTTGCCAGAATCACCCCATCCCCATTTCTGGAAAGCATCTCTGATCGGCCGCATTGGGCAAACGCGAGGTATTCTCAGCAGCTTGTTTATGGTTCGACCCATGAAGGATTCCTTAGATAAGGCTTTAGAATTGGATGATGGCTATGCTGACGCCCACTGGGTCTTGAGCCAACTCTACCATCAAGCGCCGGGATTTCCCCTCAGCATTGGCAGCAAGAAATCGTCTCTACAGCATGCGGAACGAGCCGTTGAGCTCGATCCCGCCAATTTGGACTATCGGCTGCAATTGGCCGTAGCCCTGGAATACAATGGACGCCAAGACGAGGCCATCCCCGTCTTGGAGAGCCTCTTGAAAGACCCTGCACTGAAGGGTGAACCAGAGATCCAGGCTGAAGCCGAAGAACTCTTGGCCGACCTCAGTAAGTAAGCTTGTTCAGGTCGCCTGGTTTTTCCAATTTTTTTCAGAGTAGGAGCAGGAGAAGTTTATTAAGTGAGGAACATAGTAAATATAAAAAGGGAGGTATCAACTGGCCATGAACATACGAAAGGTGTACATGCATGGAAAACCTTTATCAGCCCTGGGAAGAAAGCTCGACATTGGCGATCAGGCACCCGATTTTAGACTGCTAGATAAGGATCTACAAGTCAAGACACTCGGAGATTACGGAGATGCTGTAAAACTGATTAGCGTCGTCCCCTCCCTTGACACAGGGGTGTGCGATCAGCAGACCAGGCGCTTCAACGAAGAGATCGCCAAATTCCAGGGAGCGATGGCGATCACAGTCAGCGTAGACTTACCCTTTGCTCAAAAGAGATGGTGCGGCAACGCAGGTTTGGAGGGTGCCATCACCCTTTCAGATTACCTAGACGTCTCCTTTGGCAAAGCCTACGGTGTACTCATTGAAGAGCTGAGGCTTCTGGCCCGGGCTGTATTTGTGTTAGATCGGGATAACACGATCACCTATGTGCAATACTTGGAGGAAATGACCGACCATCCCAATTACGAGGCGGCCCTTGTAGCCCTCAAGCTCTCGCTATAGGCACAGACAAGGAGCATTGAAAACCGGGACCCCGAAGGGTACCCGGTTTTTACTCTCTAGAGTTGTAGTGATTCCAGCTCACGAGTTCATCCAAATCCTTCCGCTTCTTGACTGGTACTATGTCGTCTTGCGCATAGCCTAAAGGAACCAAGGCAACAGGCTCTAGATGTACAGGCAGATTGAGGATACGATGGACATGTTTGGCGTCAAAAGCACAGACCCAGCATGTTCCCAGCCCCTCCCCGACCGCTGCTAACGTCAGATGATCAACCGCGATAGCCACGTCCAGATCACAATGGTCCTTGCCATCCCGGCGTTTCCAGGACGTATTGTGATCGCCACAAGCCACAATCACAGCTGGGGCCTTAGAAAACCAATCTCTCGGATAGCTCTCGGCAATCCTGGCCTTGATTTCATCATCCGTAAGGACGATGAAGTGCCAAGGCTGGTAATTCACGGCGCTTGGGGCGAGTCGAGCCACCTCCACAATCCGCAGAATCTTCTCCTTTTCCACGGGTCGATCACTGAATCTGCGCAAGGAGAACCGTTTTGCTGCCAAATCCAAAAACACCTTACCATCTCCCTTCATGATTTTCAAACAGGTTCTGCTGATCCGTTGCCACTCGGTTTCTAAGGAACATAAATCATGGTCTTGGTCATACCGCCGTCAACAATCAGATTGGCTCCGTTAATAAAGCGATTATCGGGGTGGGTCAGGAACAAACAGGCTGAAGCAATATCCTCTACTTTGCCCACTCGCCCTGACCAATGCTGGACGTGATCGATCTGGCGAAGGTTTTCCCAGGCGACCGTTTCAATCCAGCCGGGACTGATGGAATTGACCTGAATACCATCATGGGCCAGCGAAGCAGCTAAAGCGTGGGTCAAAGCAATAATGCCTCCTTTTGACGCTGCGTAGGCTTCCGAGTTCTCTTCGGACTGGAACGCTCTAGTGGAAGCGATATTTACAATGGAAGCCTCATTTTGCAGGCGCATGATCTTCGCCGCTTCCCGGGAGCAAAGGAAGACACCGCGCAAGTTGATATTGATTACCTTGTCCCAATCCTCCACACTTAGTTGGTAGGGCGAAGCAACATAGGAAACACCGGCGTTATTCACGAGGATGTGGATCGCCCCAAAGCGCTTATACACCGCGTCCATCAAAGCTACGATTTGCTGGGGATCGCCAACGTCCGTCGGGACAAAAAGCCCGCCATGACCTTGACTCTTGATCAAGCGTTCCGTTTCCTCTCCCCATTCCCTCTGCCGCTCCGCGATGATGACCTGAGCTCCTCTGGCTGCATAGGCTTGGGCTATCCCTTGGCCAATTCCTCTGCCTGCACCTGTAACAATAACGACTTTGTCCCTAAAGGCCATATTCCTACCTCCCTGCATCTGATCAGAATCCATCGAACGCAATCTGATACACATTTCTCCAGAGTTTGCCGGTCACGAACAAACGGTGACCCTCAGGATCATAGGCGATTCCATTGGGGACATCGACCCCCGGGTCCTGCCCTCGTTCCAGATCATTCAGCTCGCTTAGGTCAATCCAGTCTGTGACTTGACCCGTCTCGGGATCAATACGGACTATGTTCGGAGTGAGCCAGATATTGGCATAAATCGCACCTCGAATGTATTCGAGTTCGTTGAGATAACCGATAGGCCCGTCTGGCCCATGGACAGTGAGCCGCCTGATGGGTTGATACGACTCTGGTTCAAGGTAGATCAAGACGCTAGAACCGTCGCTCATGATCAAGTATTGGCCATCTGTAGTGAGTCCCCACCCCTCAGTCTCATAGGAAAACTGGGCGATCCTCTCCAGACTAGCCCGATCGTACACAAATCCCTGCCTCTCTCTCCAGGTCAACTGAATGATTCTATCGCCCAAGATGGCGATCCCTTCACCAAAATACTCCTTCTCCAGCGGCACCGACTCAAGCAGCGCTCCGTCCTCTAGGCGCACCTTGCGTAGAGATGAATGTCCATAAAGACCAGTTCCTTCATACAAGAACCCATCACAGTAAACTAGACCCTGCGTGAAAGCAGCAGGATCGTGTGGATACTGGTTTAGAACCAAGACTGAGTGCCAATTCTCCTCCGCGCCCGCGATCCAAGGGCTGAACACAATTACCATGATCAGGACCAACAGCTGCATAGCGAGGACTTTTCTCATAGGGACCTCCTTCCCCTTCCAAGCGGGATCACTCTGATATTCTCCCATGCAAGAAAGGATCCTGCCTAGAGAGATAGACGCACCCGAATGTGGGCAGAATAACCCAGAGACAAGGGAGGCAGAGACATGAAGTGGAAAGGATATATCCCAGTTGTGATGATGATCGCAGTGTTAGCCGTATTCGTCGGCGCCCAAGAGATGCTCAGCCGTACCCCACAGCCTGATATGCTGCAATCACAGGTCAGCGGCCCAGGTAACACCTTACAGGAAGTACGCCGGTTTGAGCTGGAGTTGGAGTTACGAAATGATCAGGACATAGAAGTACATTACGTATCCGATGATCAAGGTTTTCCCTTAGCCACCGTCCGCAGAGAGGATCGCCCACGCCACAGCACGGGGGAAGAAGCCGTGGAGGAGATTCGAATCCTGGTAGAGTCATCACCTGCACTTACAGGCAACGAGCCGCTCACACTCATTCAGGGGATTTTGGATCAGCTCCAAGTCAACCAGGCCGATCTGAAAGACCTTGAGTTGGAATTCGAGCTCATGGATGGAACGCAGCGAGAAATTGAGCTGGAAGTAGATAATGACGATGACGACGATAATGACTAAGCGAAACCCCCGCTCCAAAAGAGTGGGGGTTCTCAATTGTCCAGCTCCAACTGGTTTTGGAGATGCGCTAGCACGGCGATTGCCTCCTGGCAACCAACTGCTTCCTCCCGCAACACCTCCAAGGTGGAACGGTGCCTGGGTAAAAGATTCCTCCAGTATCGAAGGGACAAAACCGGCGGGTGTAGTGTTTCTGCAAGCTGATCAATCCTGGCCTGCAGTTTGGCAATGCGCAAGGCAATGGCTTGAGAAATGATCTCATGGGCCAACTCCGTATGATGTGTGCTGCGCTTTTTGGCGACGGCCAGCCGATAATTGCGGATGGCCTCGTCAAGGTCATCCTTTTCCAAAGCCTTCAAGGCCTTCGTCACATAGGTGGATTGCGGCATATAGCCGTGCTTTTCCAACTGGTTGATGCCTAGTTTGGTCACTAACCCAGTTAAAATGCTAGTCAGCAGCCCTAGTGAAGGGATCATTTAGATCTTCAGAGCCTTTTCCAGCCATTGGGCGGTTTTCGGGTTCACTTCTTTAAACTGCCGCCACTCGCTTTCCGAGATCTCCAAGGGGTCCTTACCGAACATCTGCTCGATGTTGCGGGACGCGGCCTTAACTAGTTCTCTGTTTACGGAGAGTGCAGCGAGAACCGAACCGCTCACAGCAAACAAACCATCCACAAAATCGAGTCCAGTGAGACTCTCCAATCCTTGTTCCAAGAGCAGACCCGCCAAGAAGCCTACTCCACCAGCTGCTGTCGTCTTGATCAGCTTACTCACGACTGTCACTCCTCTTCTTTGATGCTCTTGATTGCTTTGGCAATGTATTCATCTTTCTGTCTGAGGCGCTTTTCCAACTCGCGGATCTCGGCACGCAGTTTTGTTTCGGTCTTGGCTTTGTTTCCGATAAAGCGGTGGTACAGAAAGGACAGATTGATCCCCAGTACGATTCCTACAAAGGTCCCAAAGAGCACATACTTCATGGCACCATCCCCCGGTGTATTCATGCTATCCTCCCAACACGCAGTCCTATAGTATTCTTTCCACAGAAACACGAAAAGCCCTCTACCGAAAGGAAAAAGGCGGAAGGGCTCTTCCTGTCCGCCTAGACCACGTCGACGCCTAAGACAGATTGCATCTGCCCTAAAGCAAATAAATGGGCCTCTTGGTCAAAGCTGGCCACACCCTGAGCATAGACGCGTACGGGTACGTCGCGGTTAGCCAACTCTTCGG
>DUPN01000062.1 GCA_012838305.1 Bacillota bacterium
GTACCCTTTCTGGAGCTTGAGACGGTGGAGTTTCCTTATTCCACCCGTTACCAAATGCAGGTTCTCGGAAGCGAAGACGGTCCCTATCTCATCTACCTCGAACAGGGACGCCACGAACTGACCTTAGAAGTGGTCCTAGGAAGCCAGGCTGCTTTAGTCCAGGCAGTGGAGGACAGTCTGTACGAACTGAACACAATCTACCGGAGAATCATTATGGTGATCTCCCCAGACCCCGATCCCCTCCGGGATTACCAACTGCCCGAACGGATTCCCGAAGTGCTCTTGCACATGGCCGGGCAGGCGGAGATTCTGCACCAACTCGCCGATCAGCTCGAAGAAAGCAGCCAAGAGCGGGGGGGACATATGCTCACGGTACGCAATCTCGCCCTGCAGCTAGAGAGTATGGTGGCCGCGCCTGAATCCATCCAAGTGCGCCTGGAAGAGTACCGCGATAATCTGAGTGCTTTGGGAACCTGGATCCTGCAGACCATGGAACAGCCTCTGCAGATCGATTATTTCATCGTGGCCACAGCGGATCAGGCTCTGCCAGATCCCAAACCCACTGCGATGCAAACGATTCGGCACGAACTCAATAAACTGGCAGCTTCCTTTACCCACGACTACAGCGCGCTTGGCGATCTAGGGCAAGATACCCAGGCTGAACGCAGCATCAAGGTCTGGATGGGAACTGGGCGGGATCAAGCCCAGGCCCTCAAGGCCATGATCGAAGACAGTTTCACTCCCCAGACAGGAATTCGGGTCCACCTTGAGCTGGTTAATATGAACATCCTGCTCCAGGCGGCCTTAGCCGGAAGGGGCCCAGATGTGGCTTTAGGGGTGGATCCCAGCCAACCCATGAACTTTGGTTTAAGGGACGCCGTCGTCAATCTAGCCCAATTCCCGGACTTTCCCGAGGTGGCCGGTGCCTTTACCCCTGCCGCCTTCGAGCCCTTTACCTTCAGGGACTGGGTCTTTGCCCTCCCTGAACAGCTTCCCTTTTTCATGCTCTTTTACCGTCAGGATATCTTAGACGAACTAGGGCTCAGCATTCCCCAGACCTGGGATGAAGTCATGTACATGATCCCTGAGCTCCAGAAGGACAATATGAACTTTGGCCTCCCCTATACTGTGGTCAACCGCAGTGTGGGGGGGAATGTGGGCGAAGCTCCGCCCGGGGGCGGCAGCCTCTCTGCCAGCCAGGGGGTTTTAACCTTTCTGATGCTGCTGAATCAAAAAGGGGTCGACCTCTTTGCCGAGGATGCCGCGGCCACCAATCTCCATACCCAGGAGGCCTTTGAAGCCTTCCAATTCTGGACCGATCTCTATGAACTCTACAATCTGCCAGTGGAATACAGCGCCGAGAACCGTTTCCGTCTTGGTGAAATGCCCCTGGTGATCGCACCTTACACCTTGTACAATACCTTGACTGTCTTTGCCCCTGAGCTGAGGGGCGAATGGGGTTTTGCCCCGGTTCCGGGCACGGTCACGGTGAACGGTGAGATCAACCGCAGCGTACCTGCGAGCGGCACGGCCAGTGTGATTTTGAGCGACGCCGCCGATTGCGAGGCCGCTTGGACATTTCTGAAGTGGTGGGCTCAGGCCGAGACCCAGACCCGCTATGCACTGGATCTCGAGGCCTTGATGGGTGAAGCAGCCCGTTATCCCGCGGCCAATCCCGCAACCCTGCGCAATCTCCCCTGGCCCCTGGAAGATTACCGCCAGCTGGAAGAGCAGCTCTCTTGGGTAAAGGGGGTACCTGAGGTCCCCGGAGGCTACATGGTCGGGCGTCACTTGGATAATGCCTTCCGCCGCATTGTGGAAAAACAGGCACCCATTCGGGAAACCCTTTTGGACTACAACCGCGTCATGAATGAGGAAATTCGATCGAAACGACAGGAACTCGGCTTAGACCAGGAAGGGGGGAGCTAAGTGAACCTGAAAAAATGGGGCATCTCTTACCTTTTTGCCCTCCCCTACATTCTGTTGTTCCTGGTCTTCACCGTAATTCCCGTGGTGATTGCCATTGCCTTAAGTTTCACTTCGTACAATATGCTCCAGCCTCCCATCTGGGTAGCTTGGGACAATTATGTCAAGCTCCTCTTTTCTGATGATGTCTTTTTGATTGCGGTGAAAAACACGTTGCTCTTTGCCTCCATTACCGGTCCTGTGAGCTACTTTCTCTGTCTGATTCTGGCCTGGTTCATCAACGAACTCAAACCGGCCGTCCGCACCTTCCTTACGCTCCTCTTCTATGCGCCCTCCATCTCAGGGAATGTGTTCATGATCTGGACGGTGCTCTTCAGCGGCGATGCCTATGGCTGGGTCAACGGTGTCTTGATGCGTTGGGGAATCATTTATGAACCGGTACGCTGGCTGACCAATCCCGACACCCTCCTGGGGGTGACAATACTCGTCACCCTCTGGATGAGCCTGGGAACGTCCTTTCTCGCCTTTATCGCAGGCCTGCAGGGTATTGACGCCACGCTGTATGAAGCAGGGGCCATTGACGGTGTGCCCAACCGCTGGCAGGAGCTGTGGTTTATTACCCTGCCAGCCATGCGTCCCCAGCTTATGTTTGGAGCGATTATGTCCATTACCGCCTCCTTTGCCGCGGGAAAGAACATTGTATCCCTAGTGGGTTTTCCCAGTACGGACTATGCAGGTCACACCGTAATCACCCATCTGATGGATTATGGCAACATTCGTTTTGAAATGGGTTACGCAGCGGCCATTGCCACCCTGCTGTTTATCCTGATGCTCGGCACCCAGCGGCTGGTGCAGCATCTCTTGCGCAAAATCGGTTGAGCAATCGACAAAGAAGGGAGGAAACAGCGTGAAGCTTCCTATCTACCGCAAACGAGTGACTCGTTCCCCTGGGGGCGATCTGGCCGCCCTGGTGATCCTCGTCTTGCTGGGAGCCTTTATGGCTTTACCCATGGTCTATGTGATCAGCAGCGCTTTCAAACCCCTCAATGAGCTCTTTCTGTTTCCCCCTAGGTTTTTTGTGCGCAATCCCACCTTGGATAACTTCAAGGATTTGGCCATCTTGATGGCGGAGTCCTGGGTGCCCATGTCCCGTTACTTCTTGAACACCATCCTCATCACCAGCCTGGGCACAGCGGGGCATGTGCTCCTGGCGTCCCTTTGCGCCTTTGCCATCGCCAAACATCGCTTTCCCGGATCCAAGGCCATCTTCAACCTGATTGTGCTTTCGCTGATGTTTGCCCCGGAGGTCACGGCCATTCCCAATTACCTAACCATTTCCTTCTTGGGCTGGATTGATACCTACAGCGCCATCATTGTGCCCGCTTGGGCTTCCAGCCTGGGGCTCTTCTTGATGAAGCAGTTTATGGACCAGATGGTTCCCGATAGCCTCCTGGAAGCAGCCCGTATTGACGGGGCCGGTGAGTTGAAGGTGTTCTGGCAGGTGGCCATGCCCAGTGTACGTCCGGCCTGGCTCACCTTGATCATTCTCTCGTTCCAGAGTCTTTGGGGAACCACAGGGAGCAGCTTTATTTACAGCGAGAGTTTGAAGACCCTGCCCTATGCCCTTAATCAGATTGTGGCAGGGGGAATTGCCCGCGCCGGGGTGGGGGCTGCGGTGGCCTTAGTAATGATGGTTGTCCCGGTGACCGTCTTTGTCCTCAACCAGCGCAGCGTGGTGGCCACCATGGGTACGTCCGGTCTGAAAGAATAAAGGGGAAGGGGGAGGACGCTTTGGGCCCATTCCATCGGCTGAATCGAATCTGCCTGCTTGCAGCGGCGCTCTTGGTCTGCCTGGGAACGTCCGCTTTAGCCGCGAGTGCCAGCTACACCTTTGACTATTACGGTCATTCTGTCCCCGCGGCCCAAGCGTACGTCTTAGAGCGGATTATCGACGCTTCCTCCCTGCAGACGACTTCCCTTAGGGAACCAAGGGATCTAGCTGTATCCCGAAGTGGCGATCTGTTTCTGGCTGATACGGGAAACAACCGCATCCTCAAACTGAACAAAGACTTTGAACTGATCCAGGTAATCGACGGCTTCTCCCAAGGCGGCAGCGTGGACAGCTTCGCCGCACCAATCGCCCTCTATGTGACCGAGCACGACAGGCTCTATATTGCCGATCGGGATCATGCCCGCTTAGTAGAACTCACCACCGACGGGGAGTTTGTGCGGGTGATTGGGCCTCCCCAGACCGATCTGAAGGGAGCCCTCCCGGAAGGCTTCAGCTATCGTCCCTTTAAAGTGGCGGTGGACGCAGGGGGCCGCATCTATGTCTTGGCAGACGGCATCTATGAAGGGCTGCTTGAGTTTGATCTGGATGGAAATTTCCAGGGTTTCCTGGGAGCACCTCTGGTCAGGCCCACCATTTTGGAGCGTTTCTGGGCCCAGATTGCCACCAAGGAGCAGCGCAGCCAGATGGCGCTCTTTCTCCCCACGGAGTATACGACTTTGGATTTAGATCAACGTGGATTTCTCTATGTGGCAGAGAAAAACGAGGTGCGGCGCCTCAATCCTAGCGGAACCGATGTACTCCGCAGGAATGGCTTTTTCGATCCCATCGGCGATGTACCCACGGCGGAAGAATACCGCCTCTCGGAGACCATTCGCCCATCCGCCTTTGTGGACATTGTGGCCCGGGACCATGGGCTCTATTCGGTCCTGGATCGGGAACGGGGCCGCATCTTCACCTACGAGAGCGAGGGGCACCTTCTCTATGTTTTCGGGGCCCTGGGAAACGTCAAGGACAGCTTTGGAGTTCCTGTCGCTCTGGATGTCGTAGGTGAGCGGATTTTGGTTGTGGATCGGGGAAAAAACGCCCTGCTCGTCTTCGCACCCACAGCCTACGGCCGGGGGATCCATGCAGCTGTCAGCCAGTACCAGGCGGGAAACTACGAGCGTTCGGCGGAGCTTTGGGCTGAGGTACTAAAGCAGAATCTGAACTACGACATGGCCTATACAGGAATTGGTACAGCCCTCCTCAGGCAGGACGCCTTCGCTGCCGCCATGCAGAATTTCAGGCTGGGAAACAACCGTCCCCAGTATTCTGCCGCTTTCGCTCTGTATCGGCGAGAGGTGATGGCCCGCAATTTTGGTCTGGTGGCAGGAGGGATCTTAGGCTTGGCAGCCTTGATCGTTGCTGGCGTGAAGTTGAGGGAATCCAGGGCGAGCACCCAGGGCGAGACGGCAGCGGCGCGCCTGGCTTTGGTCAAGAATCCCCAGGGCTACTTTACCAGCTTAAGCTATGCCAAGCATGTGATTTTCCATCCCCATGACGGGTTTTGGGATCTCAAGCATGAAGAGCGGGGCACGATCCCAGCTGCCCTCACCATCTTGGCCTTGGTGACCTTGGCCTATGTGGTGATGCGCCAGTATACAGGCTTTATCTTTAATCCTCGGGATCTATCTCGGCTCAATATCGCGGTAGAAATGGTCAGTGTTTTAGTGCCCTTCCTACTTTGGGCTGTTGTGAACTGGGCCCTGACCACCTTGATGGACGGCAAGGGGACCTTTCGGGACATCGTGATCGCCACCGCCTATGCCCTCACCCCCTTTGTCCTGGTGAATCTGCCCTTAACTCTAGCCAGTAATTATCTCACTCTGGAGGAAGGCACCTTCTACTATTTCTTTGGAATTCTGGGGACCCTTTGGACCGTGAGCCTCGTCTTTATCGGGACCATGACCATCCATGATTATGATACGGGCAAGAATTTCTGGACCTGCCTTTTGACCATTCTTGGTATTGGCGTTGTACTCTTCCTGTCTCTCTTATTTGTCAATGTCTTAAATGTGGTAGCGGGATTCATCTCTTCGGTTTATGCCGAGCTGATCCTGCGCCTTTAGGGGGTGAAACCATGCCTAGCTTGGAGAAAGTCAAGGCGGCCATCTTGCTCCTCCTGCTCTGGGCCCTTCCGGCCGAGGCGATACAGCCTTCTGGGATGGACTTGGTGGCGCAAAATGCCTATCTGTCCCTGTTTATCCACCCAGAGACCACGGAAATTGCTCTCTGGGATCGGGAGGCCGATGTCTATTGGTTCTCCAATCCCCAGGGGCGCAATATGCGGCAGGGAGTGGGCCATGATGTGGTGCAGATTCGCTATGATGCACCCACCAGTCCCGACAAGCTGATGAACAGCTACACCCATAGCGTGGAGCTGGGGCAGGCCGCCATCTTTCCCCTGGACGAAGGGGTGCGGGTGGAGTACCTCTTTGGATCCGCATACGATCCAAGTAGCCTCGGTGTACCGCAGATGGTTAAGGCGGGACGATTTCAGGCCATTCTCCAGAAGGTCGCATCCAGTGATCAAGAGACCCTGCTCCGCCACTATACCCCTATCTGCCTTCGAGACCCTTATCCCTTTGAGCTTAAGGTTACGGCCGCGGCTCGAAGTCTTGAGGAGCGACTCTTTGGAAGTCTGATCCTTGTGCCCTGTACCAAGGAGTATGAGCAGCTTCTGCTAGAAGCCCAAGAAGCCAAGGAACAGCGAACGCTGGCCCAGCTAGAGGAGCAGTTGGCCAAAGCGCGCATGGATGCTTTGTATGGACTTTTGGAGAAGTTCACCGGTTACCTCTTGGGAAGCGGTGAAGGGGCCCGCTCCGCAGCTTTCCGCCAGGATATTACCACCGCCGCGGATTTGGAGCCTGCGGATTTTGCCCATCTGAGAGACGAACCGAGTTACCTTTTGGGACGCTTAGCCCCCCTCCTCCAGGAACAGGTGCAAAGGATTTTCGCCAAAGTGGGCTATGATCTGGACGATCTCACAGGGGATCACGTGAGCAACCGCCTAGATCCCCCCATTCCTCTGGTGGAACGCTTCTTTGTGCCGGTAGAGTATCGCTTAGAGGAAAGGACCCTCACCGTGCGCATCCCCATGGATGAGGTGGTCTATCCCCAGGATCAGCCCACAAGCTACGAAGTCAACTGGGACGGAACTTTAGGGGAGGAGCTCTTGGTCTATGATCAAACCAGAGAGCTGGTCACCTATCCTTTGACCAGTGTGGCCCTCTTGCGCTTCTTTGGAGCCGCAGACAGCACAGAAGAAGGGTATATCTTTGTTCCCGACGGGAGCGGTGCCCTGATCTATCTGAACAATGGGAAGACCAACCAGACGCTTTACAGCGAACCGGTTTATGGTCGGGATGGAGCCTTGCCCA
>DUPN01000063.1 GCA_012838305.1 Bacillota bacterium
GCGGTTTGGTTACTCGTTCAATAGCCTTGTCAACTTCCTCGGTGCAATTTGACTCTAGTGGGAGAACGAGATGTAACCGGGTTTTCCTTTCGGTTATCGTTAACAATGCTTTATCGCCCGACCGTTTGCCCTTTACCGTATCGATCTCCCAGTGTCCGAATTCCATTCGATCTTCAACGGCTATTGGTCTTTCATCAATACTTCTGCCCTTCATGCGCTTAGCCACTGGGCGGGATTTACGAGGCTTTCGACGAGTTTTTAGCGGCAGGTCTATGTTTCGAATCGAAAGCCAGTTCATGTCGATGTAACGATACAGAGTTTTTGCACATACCATTGCTTCTTTGTCGTAAAGCCCATGGAGCCGTGCAAAGCCGACAATAACGTCAGGTGACCACTTATCTTTGCGCATTTTCTCTTCGGCATACTTTAGAAAGCCAGTTACCCTATGGAAGCGAGACTTTTTCTTGCAGCGGGCACGGTTTTTCTCATAGACTGCTTGTCCAGTTTCAGGGTAATAGCGCTCATAGGGCTTCAGTTCAGCTCCGAGCTGTGTTGTTGTCCCTCGCTTGATTTCTCTGGTTATGGTGCTTCGGTGCCTTCCTAACGCCCTAGCTATCGCACTAGGAGTTAGACCTTCGTCTACTAAGGCACTTATTTTGCCTCGTTCGAACGCAGAGAGATGTTTAAATTTCCGTTGAGATGTGGTACTCTTATGTTCAAGAGCCATAGCCGAGACCTCCGTATTGTTATTAGTTTGGTTACCAATATCATACTAGGTTTCTGGCTGTGGTTCTATTTATTTTTGCTTGTTGCATTTCATTCTACAATGAGCCCTCTTGGTATCGATGTTCAAATGCATCGGAAATGTACTTAAGAAAAATGAGGCCTAACACCACGTGCTTGTATTCCGATGCATCCATATTACCCCGCAACACATCTGCAGCTTTCCAAATTTCTTGTTCAAATCCTAAATCCGCACCATTGGCCCTGGACATTTTGTTCCTCCCATTTCATATACTGTTTGTCCTAAATTCAGATGGCTCTATTGGCAGATATCCATCACCTATTGTTTACAGACTTCTATCATTCGTGCTAATTTCTACAATTCACCTCTGATGTCCTTCCAAGGGAAATCTTCGGCGGCTACAGGCGAACTCAACTAGTTGCGTTGGCAATAGCGGGCACAATAACTCACCTCAATAGACGAAGTCATGCAATAGAAAATGGTGAGATCGCCAACTTCTAAGCTGGTAAACTCACCACTACATATACTCCACAGTGTCATTGTGGTGGTTACTTTCCTAATATGCGCTTTGCCAGCCGCTGAAGGAAGGGTTTTCTATGTGGTGGGGGAGGTGCACTCGCTGGTTTTTTGACCTCAACGGTGTTCTCCTTGATTTGAGGTTGCTTAACCTGCTCAGCGGAGTGTGCCGGGCGTTGGCGGACCGCAATTTTCGGATCTGCATTAGTCCGTAAGGGCCTATCCTGTTGAGGCTGCCTCGGTCTTTTCGGAGAGCGTTTCTTTTGAGTTCCTTTTGAGCGCGATCGGGATTGAGACTTCCCAGCGCTACCTGTCTGTCGTTTGGAATTGATCCATCGTTTTGCACTTGCTCTCCGCTCATTTACCATGGTTTCTGAAGGCAAGTCCGCTTCAGGAATCAGAGCTCCGATATGTTCTTCAATCTCATAAAGGGTCATGATATCTTCACTTGTTACGAGCGTGGCAGCGCGCCCTTTTTTGCCAACGCGGCCAGTACGCCCGATCCTATGAACATAGCTGTCCATTTCCACAGGGACATCATAGTTAATGACGAGGGATAAGTCCTCAATATGCAGGCCGCGAGCTGCGACATCAGTGGCTACGAGCACATGAAACTTGCCCTGCTTAAACCCCTTGATGGTTTGCATCCGTCTTCCCTGGGGAATATCGCCGTGCAGAGCTTGGACTGCATATCCTTTAGGTGCCAAGAAGTTACGAACCCGATCAACCGCAACCCGAGTGTTACAGAAGACCAGACAGCTTTCCGGCTGCTCCACCAAGAGCAAACGATGTAACTGGGAGCGTTTTTCATTTGCCTCTACACGATAATACATTTGTTCAATAATATCTACTGTCTTGGTAGGTGACTCGATTATAATATTGGTTGGATTGCGCATGTGTTTTTTGCACACTCTGATAACCTCAGGGGGCATGGTGGCGGAAAAAAGAAGTGTTACCCGGTTTCGAGGCAAGGCCTCAACTATTCTTGTCACTTGGTCAATAAAGCCCAAATCCAGCATTCTGTCTGCTTCATCAATGACCAGGAAGCGAATGTGTTTAGTTGCAAGATTTCTGCGCTTAATATGGTCAAGCACACGCCCTGGTGTCCCGGTAACAATAGAAACCCCCTTCTGGAGTGCTTGATTTTCTACATGTATACTGTGTTGTCCGTACACAGAAGTAGTTCGATGAGGTAGATACTTAGAAATCAGCTTTAGCTCGTTATCCACCTGCACCGCCAATTCTCGGGTGGGAGCCAGGATCAACCCCTGGGGGCCTGCCTCTTTAGGATTTGTCATTTGCAACATAGGAACTCCGAACACAGCGGTCTTGCCGCTACCGGTTTTCGAAGTGACAATTAAATCCTCCCTATTCAGTGCAGGGGGGATAGCCTTGCTCTGCACCTCAGTGGGGGTTTGAAACCCCATATCTACCATGGCTTTTAAAATCGGTTCGGATATTCCTAAGTCTTTAAAACTTTTTTTCATCGGTAACCTCTTTCGTTATTGCAGGTGTGGCCCCGTGCAGGGCGTTTATTTTAGAGCTCTCCGTTCCTTACGACTAAGTCCCTGCATACACTCTGCCAGTAATTCATCCCATTCTTCCCTAAATGCATGATAGATTGCGGGATGCCCCTTGCGAATCCGATGGAGCCCATAGCCTAGTTCAGATTTATACTCCACTTCTGACAGATCGATATAGTCCATTTGGGTTGCCAGATCAGCAAGAGATTCTAGTTCTTCCGGCATCGCTTCAGGCGGCATATAGCGCAGGTGGAACCAATACGCCACAAAGGTAGTGGCTCCAGGAAAAATTGATGGATCTCCCATCATTTTCTTGTAGGCCTTTTCTACAGCAACCTTGTGCTTGGTCGCTGCCTTCCACTCCTTGTAGTCAACATCATGCCTGTCTAGTTCCAAGAGAAACGTCACAACCAACTCCGCTTCTCTGAAGCGCCCGACCTGTTCGTATTCGTCAAATTCTTGCTCAAACATGGATTTCGCGCGGTCTACATCTTGCTCATCTTGGAGATTTCGAGCTAAGGACTTGAGCCTGGATAGAATCTGCGACTTACGATCCCAGCGGTTAGATTCATCGATTAGTTCCAAATAGCATCTAAACAATTCCAGATCATCAGCGTCTTCCTGCCCTTTCTCTGGCAATAAACGCTCCAGAATCTCGAAGATTTCACTAAAATTACTCCAGTGGTAGACGTAATTCATTAAATGCGGCAAAACGGAATAATGGATGGACTTCTCCTCGGGATATTGTTCCAGTGTTTGATAGAGCTGCTTAACACCTTCAGTAAACTTGTCATACTTTATCAGGCAGATCACCCTAATTATCTCGGCAGTACATCGCTCGTTATCATCCCTGGAAACTGCCAGAGCTTGACTGACAAATTGTTCAAACCCCTCCAGGTCGTCGTTGCCAAATAAGCGACAATGAGCTAACATCATGTAGGTAGAGCAGTTTTGCCTAATCTTTGAAGCTTGGCCCAAAAGTTTCTGAGCTTTATCGTACTTGTCCTCGGCGAATGCTTTAGCACCGGCTTCAAAAAGTTCTTCCCAGCTCTGCTTGCCTTGCCGCGCCGCATCGTAGTCGGCTCTGGTTTCTGGATTCGAGAGAATCTCATAGGCCTCGCGGATTATGCGAAATTCCTCGGGATGCGTCTCTGGTGGAAACTCTCTTAGTCTCGCAACATATTTTTCCCTAATCCTCGCTTGCGATATATTGGAGCGGGTTCCCAGTCGCCTATACAAATTGTCCTTGGGGTACTGCCTTGCGGTCTGAAGCCTATGACTCATCCCACTCCCCCATCTCCAAACGAAATAGCAGATCCAGCAGTTCTTCCAAAAGGGCTTCGGCCTGTGCAAGATCATCCTCTTCGAAAGCCCTGGTCAATTTATCCATGAAGCGGCGCATCCGCTTCTGCTGTGGTTTGCTAAGATCCCCTATCAGTTCATCGGCCTCTGCAAGTGTCCGTTTTAGGGTAGCTACAAACTCGTCTGCGGTAAGCTCTTCCATCGCAAAATCCTCGTCTTCGTCATCATCATCACTGTCCCACTCCAGGGGTAGTGATTCCTGGTGAAAACTAGCTGCCGTCCCTTGCTGAAGCCCTTCCAAACGCTTAATACTTGCGGCAAAGGCATGGCGTGAATCGCGATCGATTTGATCATTCACCTTTATGGACATTTCCTTGCCATTGGACTCGGCCCGTGCCGTGACCTCTAAAATACCATTGAGATCGTAACCAAAGGTTACGTTGATCTGTTCTGCCTCTTTGTAGTTTTCGGGGATTCCATCCAGAACAAACTCACCCAAGAAGTGGTTCTGCTTGGCCCACTCTAACTCACCTTGGTAGATCTCGATGGACACGGCCGTTTGCCCAGGCGAATGCGTAAAGTACTGATCTGTTCGTCTGACTGGTATGGTGGTATTACGTGGAATGATCACGCTGAACACTCCTGGAGTTGGGCTTCCGTCAACTGGCGCGACGGCAGCAACTCCCATAGAAAACGGTGCAACATCCGTAGCAATCAAGATCTCTGGAGAAATTGAACCTGCCTTAATCCCTGCTTGGACGCTCGCGCCCAGGGCCACCGCTTGATCTGGGTCAATATCACGCCGAGGAACTCTGCCAAAAAAATCTTGCATCAGCTGAGCCACCTTCGGGATCCGCGTCGAGCCTCCTACTAGGATAATGCGGTCGATCTCCCCAGCCGTGAACTGTGCATCTTCCAAGACACCCCGCACACAATCCATGGTCTCCTCTAAATGGGCAGCAATCATCTGCTCGAAATCCTCACGCCCCAAAACTTGGCTTAACCCCACCGGTTGGTCGTTTTCGAAACTGAGGAGGGGAATGTTGATTTCCGCACTCTCTGCCTGGGAAAGTTCCTTTTTCGCTACTTCAGCATGCTGTTTCAAAAGAGCCTTCGCACGCAAATCATCGAGCGGATCGATTCCGGACTGCTCCTTAACAATGTCGGCCAGATAGTCTACTATGAGCCAATCGAAGTCTTCGCCTCCTAAGTGGCTGTTGCCCCTGGAAGCCTTTACTTCTAAGATTCCATCAAACATCTCTACAATCGAAACGTCAAAGGTCCCGCCGCCTAGATCGTAGATGATGACATGACCGCGCTGATCCTTGCGACCCAGACCAAAGGCCAGGGCTGCCGCGGTAGGCTCATTGATGATCCGTTCCACCACAAGTCCAGCTAACTCGCCTGCCCGTTTGGTGGCGCGGCGCTGTTGATCAGTAAAATACGCAGGAACGGTGATCACCGCTTCCAGCGGATCTTGGTCCGTGAGCCCATAATGTGCCTGCGCCCTGATCTTCAATTCTTTCAGGATCAATGCTGTAATTTCTTCCGGTAATAGCCGGTGCGGCCCAAGCAAAAGCTGCTCATCTTGCCCCATATGCCTTTTCACCGTACTGACGGTGCGCGCCGGCATAGCCACCTTGGCAGCCTCGGCTTCAGATCCGACAACGATCTTGTTCTGTGGAGTAATGTGTACGACCGAGGGAAGAATATACTGTCCGTTGGTATCTGCCAGCAACACGGGAACCCGTCCATCCAGAACAGCGATTGCTGAGTTCGTGGTTCCCAAATCAATGCCCACAATTGGCATGGATTGCTCTCCTTGATCTCTTTGCATTGTTTTGCTTTTAGTTGGATGCATGTGGCTCCTCCTCTATGGTGACTACCTGGGCTTTGCGTATGACCTTGCCATCTACTAATCGATACCCTTTTCTGATAATATCAACAACAGTATAGGGTTCGAAAATACCCTGCCAGCCGCTTTGAACCTTCTGGGCAGCTTCCTCCTTGCTCACTGTATCCATAGCCTCGGCCGTCTTTGGATCAAACAACGTCCCCAAGTGGGAAATGGGCTCTACTCCTAACTCTTGGAGTAGCAGTTTTATTTGCTTCTGCCACTGACCAATCACGCCCAACCATGGATTATCAACGGACGTATCAGCATGCTCTACAATCGCTTCCATATCGTCCAGCAAAACCAGCAAACCGTGGACAGACGTCTCGAAGGACTTTTCCCGGTCAGAAGAGTCACGTTGATCCTGGAGGGCTCGATCCAACTTTTCAGTCTGGGCCTGATTCCAGCGGTACTGCATGCGAGCTAGATTATTGACCAGCCTCACTGTTTCCTGCTGTTGTTCCTGAAGTGCCAAATGACCAGTTTGGAGCCCCTTCAAAAAGGTGGCCTGCTCCTGAAGCAAGGCGTGGTTCTCCCGTTCCAGGGGGTGCGCTACTGGGCTAGCTTGCTCTCTACGTTTCCAAAATCTCCAATTCACTACAACACCTCATCGAATTATGCTTCGCTAACAGCAAAATCCTCCACTGGGTAGGTGGAGGCTCTCAAGTATGTTCAGGGTTAATGTACCTACTCCCAAGACAGTTTACCACGAAACTGGACCTTTTCTTTCTTCACATCCTTGAGTCTGTCCAGTATATCCTGTTTATCACGTTTGTCAGCAATTACTGTCAAAGCGTTATTATAAATCTGCTCCGCTTTTTCCAGGTCAATGGGATTGTCCTTATTTACCCGAAACTGCCAATACATATCGCCCCAACCAATATGGGCCCACGCAGATTGGGGAAAATCTGTGACCAGTTGCTCAAATACCCGTGCTGCCTCGTCAGGTTTTCCTACGCCGCAATAGCCCTCCGCTAAGGAACGCCCCATGTTTTCCAAAATATCTGGGTCCGAATCTGGAAGTAAGCGCAGAAATTCACTGCAATATTCCACCCGCTGCTGATGAAAAGACGGATCCTCAATACCAGCATTCCCCAATTCCATACCGTATTCTTGGCAATAGTTAAATAGCGTTCCGTAGACAAGCTGCAATTTGTCTTCCAAGGTGTGTACATCTCTGCTATCGTCCGTTATTTCTTCTTTAATCGTCTGCCAAGCGAGATCCCACTTGCGACAAGCCTCCACGCTTTGACCAGACGACATCAACATGTAGCCTGCCTCGATTGTCTTTTCGATTTCTAAGCCTACCCCACTAGTGACCACAGGGCCAGTCACATGGCCAGCCATGCTACCGGCGTCCGGTTTCTTAGTCAGACGACTTTCACTTTCGTGTTTTTCCAGACAACACTTTTTGAATTTTTTGCCACTGCCACAGGGGCAGGGATCATTACGTCCAACTTTGCTCACACTCTTACCCCTTGATCTTCCTTTGTTTTTATAATACCCATCTTTAAGTTCGACTTAGAGCCCCTGGTTCCTTCACAGAATAGGAAAACCAGTTGCTTTTTTACGGATATACATTGCCACTGGGCTAAAGCAGGAACACCATGAACACATGACAAAATGAAGCGAGGTGGAGGTGTAGTAAAACCTATGCGAGTAACGTTCTGTGGTGGGGCTGGCGAAGTGGGTGCCAGCTGCATTTTGGTGCAAATAGATGACAAAAACGTTGTTTTAGACAGTGGTATTCGCATGAAAGGCAGCGATCCACTTCCTAGCTTTCGGTGTATTCAAGAGTTAGGTGGGGTTGATGTTTTTTTTGCTAGCCATGCTCATCTCGATCACACTGGTTCGCTGCCAGTGATTAGCCGGGAATACCCAGCGGCGCGAATTTATATGACACATGCTACCAAAGCATTAGAATCTTCATTCTAGTCGCGAAATAGAAGAAAGACGTTTGGTGGATGCTGTAAACCAGGTATATAGCCAGGGAGGGAAGGTGCTTTTCCCCACCTTTGCCTTAGGGCGCGCCCAAGAATTAATCCTGTTCTTACGCCGGGCCATGGTCAAAAAGCAACTTCCGAAATTCCCCATGTAATACCAAGTATGCAAAAGAACGCCGCCAACAAAATGAACGATCTGCTCAAGGAGTCGTCCTCTCCCAACCGTCATGTTCTATAGAACTGTTATTGCCCCCCAATGGATTCTGCGATTCGCGTAGACTCCATTGTTTTCCCAGAACTAAAACTCCACCGTTGAGTCAACTGCTGTCAAACCCCAAAACCCGCCTCGTTCGCAAAAACAAAAAAGACCGCAACTCACGTTGCAGTCCTCGTTTACGTATGGTGCGCCCGACAGGATTCGAACCTGTGGCCTTCTGATTCGAAGTCAGACACTCTATCCAGCTGAGCTACGGGCGCCTAACACCATATTACACACTCTCTGCACAAAATCCTGCCAACGCAAACGATTCCTTCAAGAAAGAGGGTATCACCCTACTCCATAGTCTTTCCAGGTCTCGGGTGTCCAAATACATCCCGTAAAATGAGGGTCACAGCTCCAATGGCCACAGCATCTCTGCCTAGGCCGACAGGTTCTATCTCCACCTTGGCCCTGGGGATCGCCAGAGCCCTCACATCCACCACTTCTCTGATCTTCGGCAGAATAAAGTCGAGGGCCGCAAAGATCTCTCCGCCGATCAAGACTTTTCTGGGATTGAGCATGTTAATCAGATTGGCCACGGCCACCCCAATATGGCTCCCGGCATCGGCGAACAACTGCAAGGAGAGCTGATCACCTAGAGCAGCCCCTTGGCAAATATGGGAAAAGTCGAGGGCATCGAGATTGGTTCCCGTAAGATGAAGCAGCTCGCTGGTCACCCCATCTCGGAGCATGCGGCGTCCCTGTCTAACAATCGCATCAATCGAAGCCACCGTCTCTAGACAGCCGTGATTGCCGCAATTACAGAGGGGACCATCAAAGGCTACCGTAAAATGACCAATTTCGCCAGCACTAAAGGCCTCTCCCACAAAGAGCGACTCGTTAAGGATGATCCCCGATCCGATGGCATGACCCACTTTAACCGCGGCCAAGCTTGCCACATTGCTTTGACCAAACCAGTATTCCCCCAAAGCCATGGTATTGGCATTGTTCTCTACACGGATGGGAAAATCGTAATGGGGACTGAGCAGATCCGAAATGGGAGCGTCTTTCCAACCAAAGGCAGGAGCATAAAGGCAGACTCCCCGGGCATGATCGACCATGCCATGCATACCGATCCCAACTCCTAGAATCTTCACTCCCCTGCCTCTGCCCTTTTCCATCAAACGATCAATAATGGATTTAATTCCCTGGACAATATCATCCTTGCCTGTGGATTCCCAGATCTGCTCTTCGCGCTCTACCACCTCACCATGGAGATTGACGATCAAACCGGTCGCGGAGGTAATCTCCACAGCCACTCCCACCACATGCATAGAGTCAGCCACAAGGCTGAGCATAATGGGCTGACGGCCTACAACCTTGGGTTGGTCGTGCATGCCCTTTTCCTCAATTATGCCGTCTTCGAGCAGGGAGGCCACAATGCGAGTGACCGTAGATGGGTGTAATCCTGTATGCTTGGCAATCTGCGCTCGGGAAATGGGACTCTTTGTTCGAATCGTTTCTAGAATAAGACTGCGATTCATCTCTTTGATCAGTGGCAAACTCCCTGTGGAACGCAACTTTTCACCCCCGCAACAGGTTTAGACCAAGCCCTGTTTCACTAAGGATCGGTACAGATCCCGATAATATGGATCGCGGACAATGCAGCCCGTAATCTGCCCGGCCCGCATCAGTTTCGTACAGCCGCTGCAGGCGGTACAGACCGTACTTGGTTCAAGCTTACCCCGCTCCAAAATATCCTTAGCGAAATTGGGGTTAGCGAAACTCAAACGGCCAAAGCCGGCCATACGCATAGACCCATCTCTCACCGCTGCAGCAGCTACATAGGGTGCAGCAGCCCGCAAGTAAGAGAAGCCCACTCCCACCACAGGGATTTCCCCAGCTGCTTTTTGCATTTTGCCCGATAGATGCAGAAGCCTTTCAATGCCGACCAGGCGATCTTCGGGCGGCTCATAACCGCCGCTTGTGTAAGGGCGGTTGATATGGGGCTGGTAATAAGGGTTTCCGGCTGTAGCATTGAAGATCGCCGCGCCGTCCTGAACCAGGTCCTTAATGAGCCGTTCGGGCTCTGCAAAGTCTATTTCACCATCTGTTGTCGCGCCCCAGCCCCAAGGCTGCGGCAATCCATCATAGAGGTTCAGCCGCACGCCGACCAGGAAATCCGCGCCCTGATCCTCATGAACCTTCTGAACGATCTCCCGTAAAAGCCTGGTTCTCCCCTGGTAATCGCCGCCATACTTCCCTTCCCGATGATAGGCACTCAAGAGTTCGGCAAATAAATAGCCGTGACAGCACTTGATATCAACACCGTCGAAACCGTCATCTCTAGCCAGTTTAGCAGCATGGCGAAACGCCTCGATCAGCCCATCCAGGTACGCATCGCTGGCTAGAGTATACTCCACTTGATCAAGCTTTGACGCTTGATCTAGATACTCATTATGGTAGGCAATCATTGGAGCGGGCTGCCCAGACGGCTTACTGTACCGTCCAGAGTGAGTGAGCTGAGCAATGAGCAGGGGTTCGTGGCCACAGGCTTCCCGGGCTGTTCTTTTCACTTCTTCAACCAACTGCTTGAATCCGTCCACGTTTTCATCGTGCAGGTACAACTGCCTAGGATTGGCACGTCCCTCTGGCACAACAGCCACCGCTTCCGTCCATAGGAGTCCTGCTCCCCCCGCAGCAAAGCGCCTATAGCGCCGAAAGGTCAACTCCGATGGACTGCCATCCCTTTCCCCATCCGCCCCTTCCATGGGATGCACAGCTAGGGCATTGGGTGTGCGCCTCTGACCTATAGCCACAGACTGTCCCAGCACCGCTAGGTCCTCTTCAATCGGAATGTGTATCTTGAGATCAGCCAATTGCAGCCGCAGATCATCTAAGTCTTGCACCAAGCGTTTTGACATTGAATCATCCTCCCTATGGGTAGAACTCGTTATTGCGATATGCGTTCCAGACATTTTCAAACCAGAAGGTATCCGGGGGAATCTCCCGCACGTCTCTCCAGGTTAGCACATGCCGATCCTCTACCAAGTGATACTCCAAGATTTGGCTTCGTAGAGACTCTCTTTCCGGCTGATAGGAGAAATCCAAGAGGGAATCGCCAATCTGCTCGCCCTGGGGGTCAACCACCAGGTAAGAGCCGCGACTTCCACCACCACTCTCCAGATAGGCCACGATGCTCTTGAGCACAGCCAAATGGGTCAAGCATAGCTGCCGATTCTGGAAATAACGGAGCAAGTCTGCCTTACACTCCAGGCTTACCTCGCCAGAACGGAGCATCTCGTACTGCTCTTCCGCTGCGCGCAGGGCCTCTTCGGCCCGTCTGCGCTCCCGGATATGTGCTCCGGCTTCTGTCATGCGCCTTTGAAAGCTCCTGCGAACTTCATCCATACCTGGTTTTGTCCTCCCCCGCTCAGCTAAGAGGCGTTGGCTTAAGGTCAGAATATCTTGCACCTGCCCTTGAACCTGCTCCGAAAAACCGGCAAGATCCAAAGAACTCTCCCTGTAGACCTGAGCAATGAACTGGGCGGCCCGATAGCCCCCCACTTGCCCAGAATTCAGGGCTGAGCCGCCGGGGCGGTAAACCCCATGGCTTCCATTGGCTTCCCCAATGGGAAAAAGGTGCTTGAGATTGGACTCCCACCAGATATTGCCCTGCAAGCCTCCGTTATTGTGCTGGGCGCAGACGGCAATCTCCAAAGGTTCGGCTGCAAGATCAATCCCATTTTGCCGGTACAATTCGATGGCCATGGGATTCATATGCCGTAAGCGCTCGATGGGTGTGCCAAAGAGTGCATCGGACTTTTGGAGGTAATCGTAGGCTTCTTGGTCTAAATCGGCAAAATCCAAGCCCGTCGGATTCTCCCGAAAATCCAGGAAGACTCGGCGTCCTTTCTGCACTGTTTCCCGAAAAACCAAAAGGTCCACGAGGGAGGACCCATAACCCACCAATTTCCTAGGATCAAAGGGCCATTGGTATCCCTTTAGAAATACGGCCGAGGCCAATTTCCCCGCTGTGGGGAAAACGTCAAGGAGGAATTCCTGGGGATCCGAGCCGTCTTGTGCAGTACTCATATACCTGGGAATTACTTGCTGGTACGTGCCTGAGACATTCCAGCGGAACTTGGTGGATGCTAGTCCGTACTGCCATTCCGTCAGGTTCTGAGCAATGGCTCCCGCTTCCAGGGCAATTCCTGTACTCCCTAGATGTCCAGGGGGATAGACAGAAGCCTGATAGATGCCCCCCGGCCCTCCCGTGCCAAACACTACATTTTCGGCCTGAAAGACCACGAAGGGATGCTCCCCGCCTTGCAGTCGCTCCTGATCGATGGCCAGCGCACCAAGGACCCGCTCCCTGTTCTCGGAGGTTAATAAAGCGATCACTTCATGACCGTCGAGTATGGGAATCTGGGCACGCTTGACTTCGTCTAGGAGCCGAGCATACATCTGATTCGATGTCCATGGACCAGCGGAAGTAGCCCTTTGCTTGGGATCATGATCTGTCTTGTAGCCGACATAACCCCCAAACTCATTATGGGGGAAGGGTACACCGATCTGCACCAAATGATAGAACTCCTGGGTGGACAAGGCCGCTTCAACCAGGGCAATGTCACCATGCATAGACCCGCCCTGAAAGAGCGTACGAGCCATGTCATAAACAGAATCAAGTGCGTCTCCAAAGACAGACAGCTTATAGTATGTCTGTTTGTCGGAGCCGGAATTGTTGGACGTACCGCCGCCTAGACTGTCAGTGACAAGAAGTACATCCCGGACTCCAAAGGAGTGCAAATGGGAAGCGCAGTTCAGACTGGCTGCACCTGAGCCAATCACCAGTGTATTACAGCTATAAAGAGGCAGCTTTACATCTTGGATTACTAGTACATCCCGTGGCATTTTGATCCTCCTCTCACGGCAGATGAAAGAACGAACTTGCTCTAATCTTCCACACCAACGCCCATAGTCCTACCATATGTCTCCTGCTTTCAAGCTCCAAGGTAGACGCAGAGCGATTTCTTCGTTAGAATGGGGTTGGAAGCAAAATCCATCAAAAGGAGCGCGATTATGAAGTTCTCTGTATTCACTGTTGGGACTCCCGATTTGACCATTCCCCAAGTCGTCCAACGATTGAAACACCATGGATATGATGCCGTTGAGTGGCGTGTGTCCGACCGCCCCGAGGGAAAACCCAATCCCATGCCTCCCCGGGAACTGTGGTATTGGGGATATAATCAGTGCACCCTCAGACTCAGTGCGATCGATGAGGAAGCCAAGATGGCGAAATCCTTGAGTGATGAAGCCGGCTTGGAAATCAGCTCACTGAGTACTTACCTCCGTCCAGAACACACTGGGGAAATTGTTCAAGTACTTCAGACCGCCCAAGCCATTGACTGCCCCCGAATTCGCCTGATGTGCCCCTCCTACAGAGGGGAAACCGATTACAACAAGCTCTTTAGTGAGACCAAAACCCACCTGGCCACTGTGGAGAAAATGGCAGCCGAATATGGAGTGAAGGTGGTTTTGGAAATGCACCACGATACCATCATTCCCAGTGCCAGCGCAGCCCATCGCCTCGTATCTGACTTTGATAGTAAGCATATTGGCGTGATCTATGATTCAGGAAACATGGTGCATGAAGGCTACGAGCGCTATACGCTGGGAATAACCCTTTTAGGTGAGTACCTAGATTATGTGCACATCAAGGATGCCCGCCCCATTAAACCCAGCGAAGACAAGGGTTGGACAGTGGAGTGGTGCCCCCTCGGTGAAGGAATGGTAAATTTCCCAGCTCTGATGACCGCCCTCCGCTCTTCCGGTTATCAAGGTTACCTGAGCGTAGAAGATTTCTCCAATCAACACGGTACAGAGGAGAAACTGGCTCATAATATTTCTTACATCAAATCCATGGCCGGACTCTAGTGTGTTTGTGACTCAAAAAAGGGGCTGTGCAGAATGCATCACTCTGTCACAGCCTGTGCTGCCTCTTTCCACATCTTGACTGGGCCTATCTCCAAGGACACGACGCGCCGGGTTCAGATTACGTTCTACAATCGACTGATCAGACGCCAAGTCAGTCTCAATGGTAATTGCCCTGGCTATGCTGCAAACAATCCAACAAGAAGGCTTGGATTTCGGCCATCAAATCAGCGTTAATGTCTTGGGCCAAGTCTCGATCGAGTTTTGAGTAGAAATCTTGTCGCACTTCATAGGGGATGTTCTGATCATATTGATCAAAGAGTTCCCGATACTGAGCATTAACTTCCTCAATGTAATCCAAGGCCTGCGCCGAACGAAACAGACTATTATGTCCGTTACTTCTTGGTTCGCTTATGGATATGGTTTTAAGATTAGGGTTGGTGAGGGCATCCATCTTAGCTATGATGGCGCTTCCGTCATAGGCAACGGACTCGTCATCTGTACCATGTATGATCAGAACCGGAACATCGGATTGATTGATCGCATCGACGGCATTTAGGGCAGCTGCTTTCCCGAACAAGATCGTCTGATATAGCCACAAAAAGGGATATTGAGTATAAATGAAACCACCCATCATACGCCGGCCTTGTTCCAAAACGATGTCCATGGGATGACTCGGGCCGGATACAGACACAACACCGGCAATCTCATGATCAAGATGTAAGACATTGGCTACAGCATAGCCCCCCCAACTGTGACCAAAAAGCAGGACGGGCAGGCCCGTAAACTCGGATTGCAAGCCAAGATACGTTAAGGCAGCGTCTAAGTCGAGGAGCGCCTGAGGAAAGCCCTTTGTTGTCTTTCCTTCGCTGTCGAAGCTTCCCGTTGCATCGTAGGCAAAAACACGCCAACCCTGGTCTACGAAATACGTGATCTGAGGCAAATAGCTATCGGCACCACCACCGAGGCCATGAACAACCACGACCAAACCCTGATCATGATTCTCCCCATAGACATACCCTTGCAAGCTATTGTGGCCTGATTCAAAACTCACCACACGTCTAGGATACCCCGCCTCCAAGTCGGCATAGTTCAAATCGGCACTAACTGTCTCGTCAGGCCTCTCGTACCTTGGAAACTGTCCATCATAGATGAACTTGACTACAATCATAGAAACAACCGAGAAAATCAGAACAAACCCCACAAGACCTAGGACAATTACTCTCCAGATTCCATTCACTTTTCTATGCTGCGCTTTCATGCTGCATCACTTTCCTCTCCTTTGTGGCGTTCGTTTAGCGTCCTAAGTTACCCACTACCAGTGACCGTCATTACGACAATGCTTGCGGTTAAGCACAGCACCGAGGAAAAGCTGGCCATATTCAGCCTACGGCAATCGTGTCTTTTGCTTTCAACTCACCGCTTTGCATCAGAACTCGACCCCGGGCTATGACGGTATCAAGCTGGAAATCCTGGTCTAAGAGGAGGATGTCTGCATCATAACCCCCGTGGAGCCTTCCCTTCGTCTCCTCTAATTCTAGACCTCGGGCGACATTGGTGGTAACAAGACGCAAAGCGTCCGTGATAGCCATCTTTTCCTCTTGGAGTAAAGCCCTAAGCACCTCATGCAAAGACTTCATCGACGCGGCCGCAAGACCAATCATCTCGTTTTTCTCATTCCACTTAGGAAAACTGCCATTGGCATCGGAGCTGAGCGTAATCCGCTCTAAGGGAGCACCAGCTTGCATGGCCTCTGTGATCTCCCTGGCCGTGTCACTGGGAGTTGTGCTGGCGGTGAAGTCAATGTACCCTCCCATTTGAGCGAATCGGACCGCAGTCTCCCCCAATTTTCCCACATGGGTTGGCCGAAAATGCTTGATGGGGAGATCCGTCTCCTCCAGGACGGCAAAAAGCAGATCAAGGCGCTGCTTTCCTCTCCCCACATGGAGATTGATCAGCCCAGGTTTTCCGCTGATCAGGGCAGCCATCCGCACGTCACTGGCCAAGCGGATCAGTTCCTCTTTTGTCAGATGGGAACAGCGATGGTCGGAGATGGCCACCTTGACACCTAGTACTTCCTTGATAAAGGCAATGTCCTTTTTTAGATCACCCGTCAAAGTGATGCTGGGATATTCATAGGATCCCGTGAGGCAATAGGCGGTGATGCCCTCTTCGTTTAGAGCCTTCGTCTTAGCCAAGAGATTCTCAACATTGCGAGTGATGCCATCGGTGCCAAGCACACCAACAAGGGTTGTAACGCCAGCTCTGATGCAATCGGTCAACTTAAGCTCAGGCACACGGGTTTGGAAGCTTCCCTCGCCTCCTCCCCCTGTGACATGCACATGCTGGTCGATAAAGCCGGGCACGGCCATCAGGCCCTGGGCATTCACTTTTTTGGCCTTGGGGTAAGCAGGCGCTAATGCTGGACCGACCTCCACAATCTTTCCCTGGCAAACCACAATATCGTTCCGGCCAAGATCCTCAGGCTCATAAACATGGACATTCTCGATGATAGTCAACAAACCGATTCCTCCTCTCTTACTTCCCTCATGCTTCCCCTCTCCTTCATCCTCAAGACTTGCCGATCGAATCCTATCTACAAACTTTCTATCTCTATCCTACAGCAGAGAGGACGGTCTGTGAACATGATTACGCCCTGAAGGAGAACAAAGGGGAGAATATGAAAAAGGCCGACGAACGGTTTTGCCGGCATCCGTTGCATCATTCGTCAGCAACTAACGGCTCCTCTCTATCGGCCAGCCATGGGTAACACTCTGAAGATAACGTGGGAGGAAATCGGGCGATGTGGGTTTTGACGCGGTGGAGTTGCGTAAAGAACAATCATCGTGTAGAAAAGCCTTAGGGTGGTGGCAGTCGATGGATGGTCGAGATAAAACATGGGCGGGACATCGCAATTTATGATAGAAACGGGACGTGATCATCTTGTCCGGGCGATATTTGTATGTTGTCTTTATGATTCCACCGCACCTTTGATGAGGTGCTAGCTTATTACATTTCTGGGAGATACCCTTCCTATAAAAGAGCGTTGTGCCAAATAGAAGGGTCGTTGTTTACTCCTTAGACAACACATACCTCTGATACAAATCATGCGCCTCTTGGGGCGTGCTCACAACTTTACAGACAGCCAAACCGGCTGGAGGTAGCTTATGGAAGACCCAATCGAGGTCTTCTTTGGAGAGATCACCCCAGATCAAGAGTGGTTTCTTTGCCAACACCTTCATATGCAGGGAATAAAGTTCCTCTGCACTGGGGCCGCCCTCATCGATATGCATTTCCACCGCCAGCAAACCCGATTCTAAATAGGCATCAAGGGGAATGTAGCCAGTTGAGTGCAAATGCAAAATACAGTTGGGAAAGGCCTGATAAATCTGTTCATCGTAAGGTCGGATAAACTCCTCATAGAGCTGAGGGGAAAGAAACGAGGCCGAGTCCTCCTGCATCCACACGGTACCCGCAGGGGCCCACATATTGTAGTAGAAGGAACCTATTCCTCCGTGAAAGAGGGGCATATGCTCCATTTGGCCTTGGCAAGCGGCAATCCAAAAGTCTGTTAGTTTTGCGCCCACCTCCCGGACTTCCTCCGGCTTTTCCAACATGGCAAAGATCAAACGCTCACCGCCATAAAGGGTCGAGAGCAGATCCGATATGCCTCTCAGCCGCGTTGACGCAAGGGGCCAGCGACCCTGACTATGCTTGGCCAAGGCTAAGACAAAATCCTCCAGCTTCTTGATCCACGCATTGTCTTGACGATAATCTGGCAGCGAACGGACGCCTTGGAAATACCGGGGAGCATGGCTGGCAATGGAGCCAGTGGTATGGCTGGCAGCAATCGGGCAGCCCAATGCGGCTTCAAGCCAAGGTACACCCCAAAAAGCGCTGGCACTCCAGATGAAGTCTCCACCGCAGGACTCGTGCTCCAAAAACAACCGCTCATAATCATCAAGATAACCCTCAATGGGAAAATCGTCAGGGCCTAGATTCCTGCCTTCCGGCAGACTCTTGGCTGCATTGTAGCGAAACAGCGGGTACTCGCTGCCGAGGAAAAAGCCCAGAAGAGGGCGTTCGTTTTCTCGCTGGTAAAAGGAGCGAAACTGCTCGACACGCCGATCCATGGGAATGTAGACTGGGTTCTCCACAATATCACCCTTTGCTCTCATATCACAGGTTGCCCTTCAGGGCGCAGTTGCGGGCACGCTCTGCAGCTTGTTTCAAGAAAACGGTGTCCATTCCGATCGCCAGGAACGTGAACCCGTCTTTCAGAGCCTGGGAGATAGCATCCTCCGTAGCATTGACCACATGCAGGCCAGCTGCCTTTCCCTGGGTTTGACAGGCGCGGACGACCTTGTGGCAGGCCTCCAAAACGAGTGGATGATCGGTTTGACCGGTTACGCCATACGAGCCGCTCATGTCGTAAGGGCCGATAAAGACTCCGTCCACCCCTTCTACTGCCAAAATATCCTCAATATTGTCCACTGCTTGTTTGCTCTCGATCATGACAATCACTGCGATCGCATTGTTGGCCGCACTGCAATAGGCGTCGAAGTTGATACCCCACTCATTAGCGCGGCAAAAGGCAAACCCCCGCACACCCTCTGGCGGATACTTAGCGGCCTCAACAGCCCGAGCCGCTTCCTCCGCCGAATTGACCAACGGGACGATCACACCTTTGGCACCGGCGTCCAAAACCTGTCGAATAGCCAAAGTGTCATTTTCTCTAACACGGGCTAGGGGTAGCGGACCTCGGCCATGCAAGCCCCGGATCACATCGGCAAAGCCCTTGATCCCAATATCTGCATGTTCCAAATCGACGACCAACCATTCAAAGCCAAGGGTGGCCAAGGTTTCAGCGACAGCCGGGTGCCCAATCTGAATCCAACTGCCTATGGTCAAGCGGTTTTCGGCTAGAGCAGTCTTCAGTGAAGACATTACCATTCTTCAGCCCTCCCTCCAAAGCTCACACTTTGAGTTCTCTGACAAGGTTGAGTTCGTCCCAGCGATTACTGAAATACGCTTCTGCATTGCGCAGGCAGAGTTCGCTCATGCGCCTGTTGGCACCGTCCGTGTTCGATGAGATGTGCGGTGTGAGAATCACGTTATCGAGCTGGCGCAAATCCTTTCCTGCTACGGGGCGGTACGGCTCATAGTTAAAGACATCCAACGCTGCACCGGCAATCACTCTTTGTCTGAGCGCATCATAGAGATCACTTTCATTGATCAGCTGCCCTCGAGAAGTGTTGATCAGAATGGCCTCTTTGGACATCAGTGCCAGCACTTCTTTGTTGATGATCCCCCGCGTCTGATCGTTCACACTTAAGTGTAGGGAGACAAAATCGGCGGCCTCTACGACGCTGGCTAGATCGGTTGAATAATAGTCCACAAGGCTGCTTGCCTCTGCATCCAGAAGCGGTGTTCTACCAAAGGCCTTAACCCGCATGCCCAACCCATGCTTGGCAATGCGCGCAGCCATTGTCCCGATTCTGCCCAGCCCCACTATGGCTAAAGTCTTACCCGTAACTTCAATGCCGCTGTCGGCAGGCCATTGCCCTCTTCTCACAGCCCCGTCATTGGCCAAGATGCGCCTGGCGCAGCTTAATAAAAGAGTGATGGTGTGTTCTGCTACGGAATGATCCAGAGTTCCAGGCGTATTAGCCACTAACAAGGACCTTTTCTTACAGATATCAAGGGGGACATGATCGTAACCAACGCCAAAACGTAAAACAAGAGACCCGGGAGCAAGGGACTCATAGAACTGTGTGCTATACTTCTCCGCACCGATGATCAAGCAGCGTGCCTTAGTCTCTTGATGGGCCTGGAGCATCTTTTCTTCTTCACTAACATCAAAAGGCAAGAACTCGAACTTCGCTACCGAAAAGATCCCTCTGCCTCGTTCGTAAATATCCCGTTGGATAATGATCTTGTCCATAACCAGCTCCTATCCTAGCTCTGCTCCTCTTGCAGTAAGTTAAAAACCAGGGTGTCTCGCAAGAGCGATGTGCCGCCAATTTCCACATTGCGTTTGAGTAAAACCGTAGCCCGATCATGGTCAAAGCACAGCTGGATCGTCATCATGCCTATTTCATAGTCGATCAGACAACTCCGAAGCAGCAAATTGTTCCGGTCCAGCCAAGCGGCTGAAGTTGCGCACTGCAAATTGTAATGGGGAAATGTGCTGATCAAATGCGCGTTGAGGCCAAAGTCCAGCTGATGGCTGCCCTGTTGATCCGTGTAGTGCAGTGTTCCCTTATCCGCCTCAAAACTGAGGAAGACCTGTTCGATGCCTAGTTTGTTGGGGCTAACCCTGTAGATCTTCCCATTGATCTGGGCAGCAAGAGCAGCATTTTCCGGACCCCGTAA
>DUPN01000006.1 GCA_012838305.1 Bacillota bacterium
CAGTGGGGTTGGCATACCACACCCGTTTCCAGGGAGCGCTGGGGCTATCATCTCTCTGATCTTGAGTTGGAGCCCTACGATACAGCGGGGCGTTTGGTGGGTTACCCCACGCGCAGTGCGGGACAAGAGGGCATCTACAGCTGGCTGAGAATGAATCCGCACCGTTTTCACTTGGGCCGGATTGGTTTTGAGCTGTGCACGGAAAGCGGTGAGGCGGTTACGCTGGGAGATATAGGCCGCATTCATCAGACGCTGGATCTTTGGAGAGGTGTTCTGTCGAGCAGTTTTGTTTGTACCGGTGTGGAAGTAAACACCACCACGTGCTGTCACCCCCACCGGGACATCCTCGCCTTCTCCGTCAGCTCGGGACTTGTTTCCTGTAATCGGCTGCGCTTTCGCATTGATTTCCCCTATGGATCAGGGAATATGACTGGCGCTGATTGGAGCCGCGAACAGGAGCATAGTACGAAAGTGCTGGAAATTGGGGCGAGGGGTGCTAGCTTTGTGCGCACTATGGACAAGACCCGCTACATTGTTCAGCTGGCCTGGACCGCGGGGGCGAGGCTTTCACGCACTGGATCCCATAGCTTTGTTCTAGAAGGCACTGAATCAGAAACGCTCCAGCTTGTCTGTGGCTTTTTGCCTGAAGACACAGTGCGATATGCTTTACCCACAGTGGAGGAAGTGCTTCAAGTCAGCGAGTCTCATTGGGGCGAGTTTTGGCAGCATGGTGGAGCTGTGGAACTGGCATCCAGCAAAGATCAACGCGCCTTGGAGCTGGAAAGGCGCATCGTGCTTTCCCAGTATCTTACCGCTATTCAATGTGCAGGATCCCTGCCACCGCAAGAGACCGGCCTCACCTGCAATAGTTGGTATGGAAAGCATCATTTGGAGATGCATTTCTGGCATGGTGCTCATTTTTGTTTGTGGGGGAGGACCCATCTCTTGGAGAGGAGTCTGTGGTGGTATAAGGACATCATGCCCCTGGCCCGGCAAACAGCCCGATCACAGGGTTATGACGGTGTGCGCTGGCCGAAAATGGTTGGGTTGGATGGGAAGGAAAGTCCCTCTCTGATCAATCCTCTCTTGATTTGGCAGCAGCCGCATACCATCTACTTTGCTGAACTTTGCTACCGGGCCAAACCCAGGCGAGAGGTCTTGGAGTTCTTTGCGGATCTGGTGAGCGCAACAGCGGAGTTTATGGCGTCCTTTGTACTCTATCGCCAAGGGGAGGGGCGCTATGTCCTGGGACCGCCTTTGATCCCCGCTCAAGAAAATCATACCCCGGAGGAAACCTTGAACCCCCCCTTTGAACTGGAATACTGGGCCTTTGGGCTGCGTACTGCCAATCAATGGCGGGAACGTCTAGGGCTTAAGCCAAACAAAAAGTGGCAGGAGATCACTGCAAAACTGGCGCAGCTGCCGGTGCAGGAAGGAACCTATCTGGCCCACGAGAGTTGTCCTGCGACTTACAGTAAATACAATTATGATCATCCGTCCATGGCAGCCGCTTTTGGTGTTTTGCCCGGGGCCTTGGTGGATCGGGAGACTATGTCTCGGACCTTGGATCGTATTTGCGATCAGTGGATCTTCGAAGAGATGTGGGGCTGGGATTTTCCCATGCTGGCCATGACTGCGGCGCGGCTAAATCGCCCAGAGCTGGCCCTGGACCTCTTGCTGTGTCCATCCCCCAAAAACACCTACTTGGCCAATGGACATAATCGACAAGGGGAGAGGGAAGACCTCCCCCTGTATCTGCCGGGAAATGGCGGACTGCTCCTGGCCGCGGCCATGCTGGCCCGGGGCTGGGATGGTGATGGTGGACAAGAGTCACCGGGTTTTCCCAAAAATGGGATGTGGAGCGTCAGGAGCGAAGGGCTCCGTCCACTGCCATAATTGTTCGGAGTTCGCAAAGAAAGGAATGAAGTTAATGCGCCAACAAAGAGTAAACCCCTATCTCCCCTCTTGGGAATACATTCCCGACGGTGAGCCCTACGTCTTTGGGGATCGACTTTATGTCTATGGCTCCCATGATAGGTTTGACGGCCATGTTTATTGTTTAAATGACTATGTATGCTGGTCTGCGCCCGTCGATGATTTGGCGGCTTGGCGGTATGAAGGTGTGATCTACAAAAAGACGGACGATCCTCTTAATCCCGATGGCCGCATGTGCTTATATGCGCCGGATGTAACGGTGGGTCCAGATGGTCGCTATTATCTTTACTATGTGCTCGATAAAGTTCCCGTTGTTTCTGTGGCTGTTTGTTCTACTCCCGCGGGGAAATACGAGTTTTACGGCTATGTACAGTATGCCGATGGGACGCTGCTTGGCCGTGGGGAGGGTGACCAGCCCCAGTTCGATCCTGCTGTCCTTACGGAAGGGGATAGGACATATTTGTACACCGGATTCTGTGCCAAAGGGGATACCTCGAGAAAGGGAGCGATGGCCACCGTTCTGGGTCCCGATATGATCACCATTTTGGAGGAGCCCGTCATCGTGGCCCCCAGTGAACCGTACAGCCAGGGGAGCGGCTTTGAAGGACATGAGTTTTTTGAGGCCCCATCCATTCGCAAACGGGGTTCGACCTATTACTTCATCTACTCCTCCATTTTGATGCATGAACTATGTTATGCTACCAGCCCAGATCCAACTGGGGGATTTGTCTATGGGGGTGTTATTGTCAGCAATTGCGATATGTACATTGACTCCTATAAACCCAGCACAAAGCCTATGTTCTACGGCGGTAATAACCATGGCAGCATCGTGGAGATTCATGGGGAGTGGTTCATTTTTTATCATCGGCATACCAATGGTACCAATTTTAGCCGACAAGGCTGTTTGGAGAGGATTGAATTCACGCCAGACGGGGCCATTCCTCAAGTGGAGATGACTTCATGCGGTTCTCTCAGCGAACCACTCCTTGGCCGGGGCGAATATCCCGCCTATTTGGCCTGTAATCTATTTTGTAATGAGGAGTCCATCTATACGGACTTCACCGGGGCCTGGATGAACAACCAGTTCCCGAAGATAACCCAAGATGGCAAAGACGGGGACGAGGAAACAGGCTATATTGCCAATATGAAAGAATCGGCTACAGCTGGTTTTAAGTATTTTGACTGCCAAGGGGTCACAAGGGTTGGCATCAAAGTGCGCGGCTACTGCCGCGGTGAGTTTGAAGTGAAGACAGCATGGGATGGAGAGGTGCTTGGTACCATTCCAGTTGAGTTTTCCAATATCTGGACGGAGTATGCAGCGGACATAAGAATCCCCGATGGCGTGCAAGCTCTGTATTTCACGTACCGCGGCAGTGGAAGTGCAAGCCTGGGTTCGTTTATACTAGAAGTATCACGTTCGCAGGAGGGATGAGGAGATGAACTTGGGATTGGAAGGGAAAACCGCCCTAGTCTTGGCTTCCAGTAAGGGTTTAGGGAGAGCGATCGCCCATGGGTTGGCACTGGAGGGGGCCAAGCTCATGATCTCCAGTCGGAGCGAAGCGGCTCTCAAAGCAGCGGCTAGCGAGATCCGGTCGTTGACGGGAGCACAGGTAGCGTATCAGGTGTGCGATCTGACAGAAGGGGAGCAAATCCAGGCCTTAGTGGAGGAGACGGCCAGAATTTACGGTACAATTGATGTCTTGGTGAATAATGCTGGAGGACCGCCTGCAGGCAGTTTCGATGTACTGGTGGATCAGGATTGGGACTACGCCTTTAGGCTGAACCTACTCAGCTACATCCGGGCGATCCGGGAAGTGCTGCCCCATATGCGCCGCAATGGGCAGGGCAGAATCGTCAATATTGCTTCTTACTCGGTGAAACAGTCCATTGAGGGGCTGATCTTGGGGAACACGATGCGTACAGGGATCGTGGGTTTGGTCAAGACCCTGTCGCGGGAACTGGCCGCTGACAATATCCTCATCAATACGGTGGGTCCTGGCCGAATCGCAACGGACCGGGTTGAACATCTTGATCGGAGGCACAGCGAAGAGCTGCACCTAAGCTACGAAGAGGTCCGTTCCTTCGCGGAACAGGACATTCCTCTTGGCCGTTACGGAACACCCCAGGAGTTTGCCAAACTCGTTGTCTTTTTGTGCTCTCAGGCTAACACCTATACGACAGGTCAAGTAATCTTGGTGGATGGAGGACTCACCGCAGCCCTTTGAGGTTTGCGCTAGGAAGCCCATTTCTGCAGAGGATTTTCTGCCAAAGGGATACTAGAATGAAATGAATCCAATTTGGAGGAGCCGATATGATGCAGAATAACCTACAGCCACCTACGCCCACAATGCAGGACATGCACATCGTCGCTCAGGATATGAAAGCGTTCCAAAGCCAGTTTAAACTGGGCAAATTCGGGTTTGATCCTAAGATGCCGGGGCATGCCACAGAGCATACGATGATCGTGCGCCAACAGCCCCGCACTGCCAAGAAAATTGGCAGCGGCATTAGCTTACCCTTTGAGGTGCGGCAGGAAATGGCCTTGATGCTCGATGAACACCAGTGTGCGCTCACAGTTGCCCTCCATCAGTACAACAAGCATCATGGGCATAGTGAAGGAGCTGAGGGCTTCATCAGTCTCCACCTGCTGTTAGAGGAACATATTGAACAAACCACTAAGCACATCGATGAGGTGGGAGAACGGGTGGCCAGGCTTGGTGTGGTTTCCACGGCCCATCCCGTGACCCAACATGAGTTATCGTACACTAAGTCGCGAACCGGAGGGCAGGTGTTCGGTTCGCGACTTCTTGCGCAATGATTTGGAACACGAGTTGAAGATTCAGCAGATGATGCGCAAGACGATTGGACGTGCCCACCAGTTAAAGGACTATGGAACAGTCCAAGTTTTGGAGGACATTCTCGTTGATCGGGAGGATCTAGGTTACCACCTCCATAGTGTGCTCGAAGATGATACTTTGGTTCGTGGTATGACGCACTTAATCACCCAGGATGGTAATATCGCCGGAGATCGCCCCATGGATCCCAAAGCGCCGCTTCAATAAGCCTCAGACAGAAGAACCTTTTTCTGTTATCCCCCTAGTGGAGAAAATCCCACTAGGGGTGTTTTGTCTTAAGGTCGCCATTTCTCAGGCAGTAGGTGCTCTTTGGTAAAAATTTCGCAAAAGGACTTGACAAAGAAAGAGAGCAAACATAGTATATAACAGTGTTATGATCCATAACATCGTTACAGGGAGAAGGGAGTGTGCCAATGACACGCAAGGATCAAAAAAAACGCGGTGAAGTGGTGCGGCAGACTATTCTCGCTACAGCACTGCAAATTGGCCTGAAGGAAGGATTTGAAGCCCTTTCTGTAAGAAAAATCAGTAAGGCCATGGGTTATTCCACCGGAGTTGTTTACCATCACTTCCGCGACAAGCAGGAAATCATTGATGCTATTGAAGCTTCCCAAACTGAAAACATGAGGCAAAGAATTGCCAGCCTTTTGGATAGTTCCAAAAGCATTGTGGAGAACATGGCTGCTGCATTCCATGAAGTGATGCTGCTGGCCCTGCACGAACCGGAAAAATACAACTTGATTGTGCTCCATAAGTACAGCCGGAAGACCATAAGCCGTCCGCAATGGATTCCTTATCTCAGCCGGGAGCTGAAGAAAGGCATGGAAACGGGGCTGATTCGTCCGATGGATCCGGACAAAATGGCCTTTACCATCTGGAGTTCTTTCCTTGGATTCAATCTGACGATCTCGCGCCAGACCAACCTGACGCTTGCTCAGGCAGAGAAGTTTTATCAGACGCAGCTAGACATAATCTTGAAAGGGGCATTAAACCATGAAGACTCGTGTAATTTACGCTACGATGACTAGGCATTCCAAAAAGCTGGCGGAGGCCATCGCCAAGAATCTGAATGTGGGGGCAGAGAACATCAAGGGCGGCCCTATCTTGGATGATGTGGATCTGCTCTTCCTTGTTGGTGGAATTTACGGTGGTCAGAGCCTGCCTGCACTGTTGGACTTCGTTGGGCAACTAGACAGCCGCAACGTCAAAAGGGCAGCACTAATCACGTCCTGCGCATCGAAGAGGCAGGGACAACAAGCTCTTCGGTCCCTCCTCGAAGAGAAGGGTATAGACGTCTTGGGAGAAGTCATCTGTCAGGGGAGCTTCTTGTTGATGGGCTTTGGGCATCCCAATCAATCAGATGTGCATGAGATCGTTCGCTTTGCCAGAAGCCTGGCGGAAGAGGTGGGTGCAATCCTATGAAAAAATGGATGAAGAAAATCATCATTGTGCTTGTTGCCCTTTGCCTTTCCTTGCTTGGGATCAAGCTTTGGGCAACCACTGCAGTCCAAAAGCAACTGGCCTCCCTGACCTACGAAAACGTAGAGATGTCCCTTGTTCGAGATGGTATGTACTATGGAGAAACGAAGGCGGGTTTGGTCTCTGTTCAGGTGGAGGTTCTTGTGCAGAACCACACCATCCGCGGGATTGAGATTGTAGAACATGATAACGGCTTGGGCCGTAAAGCAGAATCCATTACCCTAGCAATGATGCAGGAAAACAAGTGGGCGGTGGATGCGGTAAGTGGAGCTACACTCTCGAGTGAAGCGATCAAGAGCGCTGTGAGTAAGGCCCTTGGGGCTGCTCAGATGGAGTGACTCTTCCTTGTACAGGACAAGAACAGCGAATGCAGGAGGAAAAAGGAGGTCTAGAGATGCTTGCCGAATTGGGAGAGCATCACAAGTGGGAGAGTGTCACCTTTTTCTGTCTAAAAACCCCGCTGCACAAGGATCAAACAAAGGATGCAGTGGATTTCTTGACACTGCGCTACTTACGGAGGGATGCACATGAATCCACATCAACTTTGGGGCGACTTGGGGAATGGCTATTACGCGAATCCCATACTGAAGGCGGATTTTTCCGATCCTGATCTGGTTCGGGTCGGGGATGACTTTTTCATGGTGTGCTCGGACTTCCACTACATGGGGATCCCAGTTCTCCACTCAAGGGATCTGGTGAACTGGTCTCTGATTGGCCGTGTTTATGGCCGCCTGGATATAGACCCCAGGTATGATGCCATGGAGGCCTATGGCAGAGGCAGCTGGGCGCCGTCCATTCGCTACCAAGGCGGGCTCTTTTACGTCTACTTTTGCACCCCCGATGAGGGCTTGTATATGAGTACAGCAAAAGATCCTGCGGGCCCCTGGGCGCCTCTGCATGAGGTGAAGCGCATAGGCCAATGGGAGGATCCCTGTCCTTTCTGGGACGACGATGGCCAAGCCTACTTGGGACACAGCACGGTAGGTGCGGGTCCGATCATTATCCACCGCATGCGGCCCGATGGGAGAGAACTCTTGGATCAAGGGCGCATTGTCTATGTGGGCAAAACAGCGGAAGGCACCAAGATCTATAAACGTAATGACTACTACTACCTGGTAATACCAGAAGGCGGAGTAGAGCGAGGCTGGCAAACCGTCTTGCGATCGAAGGACATTTACGGCCCCTATGAACGCCGGGTGGTATTGGGCAAGGGAAGAACAGAGATTAATGGTCCCCACCAGGGTGGTCTGGTTGAGCTCCCCTCGGGCGAGTCTTGGTTCTTGCATTTCCAAAGCGCAGGGGCATTAGGACGGGTATGTCATCTGCAGCCTGTGGAATGGGTGGATGATTGGCCAGTGATGGGCCGCGGGGGAGAGCCTGTGGAAATCTTCAACAAGCCCAGGGTAGACGATCCCCTTGAAGCTAAACCTTTGGTAACAGACGATGACTTTGACCAGCCCAAGCTCGGTTTGCAGTGGCAGTGGAATCATAATCCTGTCAACACCCATTGGTCCTTAACCGAGCGCCCTGGATACCTTCGTCTCAAGGCCATGCCTGCTTCAGATCTGTCCCGGGCCAAAAACACCCTGACCCAAAAGCTCATTGGGGGTCAGGGTACCATCACGGCTGAGTTGGATCGCGCCCAGATGGCTGCAGGACAACTCGCTGGATTAACGTTTTTAGGAGGAGCAGTTGCCGATAATTACATAGGGCTGCGCAAAAGCGCCTCCGGTACCTTTTTGGAAGCTGTAGGCGCAGGTATTGTTGCCCATGGGCCGAGGCTTGTTGCCTCTGTGCTTTGGCTGCGGGCCGAGTATGATTTTGCCGGCGCCTCCTGTTTTTCCTTTAGTCTCGACGGCGAGCACTTTTTGCCCTTGGGCGGCCCATGCGAGCTTCGGTTTGGATATTGGAAGGGCGCCAGAATTGGCTTGTTTACCTACCAGACGTCTGGCGCGGGTGGAATCGTGGATGTAGGATCTTTTCGCTACGATC
>DUPN01000007.1 GCA_012838305.1 Bacillota bacterium
CCTCGCTGGTTTGACAGGATAGGAACAAGTACAGTCTTTGAAAACCTTGCGGCATCGTGCTTGCAGGGCTTTTTTTCTTTGTTTTTATGCGCATTTTGGTATGGTAATGTATAGCAATATGTGGTATAATGGAAGTGGCACATACTACCGCTGGAGGTGTTAGATTTGAATCTTAAGCAATCCCGCAGACCAGATGGGCGTGTATACCTGTCCATAGAGAAGGCATATCGAGATGAAAAAGGGAGACCAAGGTCGAAAAACATAAAATCCCTGGGTTATCTGGATGTCCTGGAAAAGGAATACGACGATCCTATCGCCCACTTCAAGGAAGTAGCTCGTAAAATGACCGAAGAGGAGCTAGCGGAGAACAAGCGAACCCTGGTCATTGATATGGAGGAGAAGTTAGCCCCCAATACCGATAATGGTAAAAACTTCGGATATGCTGCGATTCTAAAAATCTATCACGAACTCGGCCTCGATCGGTTTTTCCGAAACAAAGCTCGGCATCAGAAGTTTGAGTACAACACGAATTCCATCATGATCCTGCTTGTGATCTCTAGATTGCTCTCGCCTGGCTCTAAGAAGAAGGCCTATGAAGAAAGGCATCGCTACTTTGAGCGCTTTGATTTTAGCCTGGTGGATATCTACAGAGCCCTTTCTCACTTCGCAACAATTGCTAAGGAGTGTCAAAGGTATTTGAACGCTCAGATCTCCGAGCAGTACGGACGCAACACCAGAACCATCTATTATGACGTCACGAACTTCTACTTTGAGATCGACCGCGAGGATGAATTCCGTAAGCTGGGACGGGAAAAGAACAGACGCCCAGACCCCATTGTGCAGATGGGACTTGCTGTGGATGCGAATGGTATTCCGCTTCATTATGATGTGTTTCCGGGAAATACCGTCGACACGCAGACGTTTCGGCCGATCATTGGCGAGATACGAGGGAACTACGACACCGGAAGGATTATTGTTGTTGCAGATATGGGTATCATTTCAGGCGACAATATCTTCTATCTTCTGGGCGGGGAGAAAGGTAAGAAGTTCAATGGTTACGTTCTTAGCTTTTCGGTGCGGGGAGGAACCCAGGCGTTTAAGGACTATGTTGTGGATGAGACAGGCTACGTCGATAAGGACGGGAAGCCACCCAAAGAAGACTGCGACTTCAAGGTGAAGAGCCGAAGAATCGCCCGGGACATTTCTGTAACCATGAAGAACGGGAAAAAGAAGACGAAGACAGTCTACGAAAAACAGGTGGTTTTCTGGGGGAAAAAATATGCGGAAAAAGCCAAGGCTGAACGGGAGAGAGACATAAAGAAGGCCTACGATTTGGTGGCCAATCCGAAAAAGTACAAGAAATCCAACTCCAGTGGTGCTATCAGGTATGTTCAGAATGTGAAATTCGATGAAAAGACCGGCGAAATTCTTGAGGGAAAAGACCATCCTATCCTGGACTTAGCAAAAATAGCTGAGGATGAGAAGTACGATGGATTCTATTCCATCGTCACCAGCGAACTTGACATGTCGACCAGTGAAGTGATCGACACCTATCGCGGCCTCTGGCAGGTCGAAGAGACATTCCGCATTACCAAAGGAACTTTGGAAACTCGACCGATCTACTTGTCACTCGAAGATCGTATTAACGCTCACTTTCTATCTTGTTTCATCACACTGACAATTCTACGGATCCTCCAAAAGAAGACGGGAAACAACTACTCAGCAGAGGGGATTGTGGATTGCCTAAAGCAAATCACGTGCTCTCACGAGCACGAAAACATCTACTTATTTAAGTATAGAAGTGAAATTTCCGACGCTCTTGGCGATGCACTGGGGATTGACTTCACCAACAAAAGACTCTGCTTGGGGGACATAAAGAAATATTTGGCCGAGGCAAAAAAATGACGTTTTCCCCTACAGATCGGTGACAAAAAGAAGCAGCCCGTAACCCTCTCTACATCGAGGTTTTAGGCTGCTTTTTCACTTTTTTGCTGTCATAAACAGGATTATAGCATATTTTTTGCGAAATTTGTAGTAAAGATCCCCTAATCCATGCGATAGGTATAGGGATTCTCCGCTTTCTGCAGGGCATAATAGACCACTTTATGGGGATCAACCCCGTGCTGGAGAGCGTTTTCCTCAAAGCTGGGACTGTACATCCAGGGCACCGTACCCATGGTGGAGATCCCGATTGTATCAAAGTTATAACCAGAACGGGTCTTGTAATCCTTGAGCACCCAGAAGGTGTATCCGACCATAAAGTCCTTGTGGGCAACGGTCTGGCTGTAATGGGAACGGAAATTGGCCGCCTGCCAGTGCTCGGTGCCCGTTTGAGCCGGAGATCCCATCACACCATACACAGACCAGGATCCGTTTTCTGTAATGATCATGGGCTTGTCGGGAAACTTGGCATGTAAATCCTGCAGCACTGCACTTAAGTCTTCGTTCTTTCCCCAGAAGAATCCGGCATACTCATTAAAGCCGATGATGTCCGCATGCTGAAAGGCGGGATCCTTGGTGTCACGTGCGCCCCAGGAGACGGGGCGATCCTGGATGTCAACGGCCTTGGTAACATCTCTTAAGTCTTTGATCCAGGCCTCATAATCACCGCCATAGGAGACTTCATTGTTCAGGCTCCAAATGATGATGGATGGATGATTGAGGTTGTTCCAGGTCGTCATGGCCACTGCGGCCCGGGATAATTTGTACCTGCGGTACTGGTTGCTCACGGCCGCCTGATCCAGCCACATGTTTTCGGTCTCATCCATCACCATGATGCCATGACGATCAGCATATTCGTAAGCGTAGGGGTGCCGGTTGTAGTGGCTGTTGCGGATGAAGTTTAGGTTCATCGCCTTGACCAAGCCAAGCTCGGTATCATACTCGTCCTTGGTCATGGAACGCCCGCTTTTTTGGGTTTCTTCATGCCAGTTGGTCCCCTTGAGGAAGACCTTTTGGTTGTTTAAGAGCACCTGGGTTCCATCCACTCTAAACTGGCGCATGCCGTAGACAACGGACAAGGAATCAACGAGCTCCGCACCCTGATAGAGCCGCACATAGGCTGTATAGAGATGGGGAGCGGCGTAACTCCACTCCTTGGCGCCGGGAATAAGGATAGTACACTTGACAACCCGGGTCGAATTTGGTTCCACGGTAATGCTTTGCTGCTCAATCCTGCCGCCGGAACCGGAACCAGGATCAAAGGCTGCATCCACTGTCCGTTCTTGGTCGTCCGCGTTGAAAATAACAGCATAGAGGTCCAAAGAATGATCCTCGGCCTTAGTTAGGATCTTACTGACCGTGATCTTGTTTGTACCCTCCAGATAAACATCCTTGGTAATGCCGGCATAAGGCCAGTAATCAGCGGCAGCATGGGGCAGATAATCCAGATCCACGACCCGTTTGGCTTGATCGAGATCGAAGTAATTCTCAAAGTCCGGGCGGCGATAGACCCGGACGGCCAAGGTATTTTTCCCTTCCTGCAGATATTCTGTAATGTCCAAAGAAAAACTGGTGTTGCCGCTCTCATGTGCCTCCAGATAGTGCCCATTGACAAAAACCCAAGTCCGATAGTTTACTGCCAGAAAGTTGAGCTTCACATACTGATCCAGCCAGGATGAATCGAGCTGGAATGTCCGCACATACCAGGCATAGTTGTCGTAGAACGGGTAGCCCTCGCCCCAGGCGTGATCAGGGCTGTAGTCATACAAATCCCAACTGCTGGGAACAGAGCGCCTCTCCCAGGAACTGTGATCGTAGAGGGGCGAGTACCACTGCTCTCTCACTCCCTGATCATGAGGATCCGTCTTGAAGTACCACTCGCCGTTGAGGGTTTGATGCTGGCGACCTTCTTCTTGAGTCTCCCATGTATCGAAGGAGGGTACCGGTTGGTCGTACTGGTAGACCACGTTCACTCCGTCGATATTGCGAATCTCCGTCCGCATGGGTTCGCGATCGAAGCTATTCTGTACCTCAGCCGCCGCGGGCTTTGTCCAAAGCAGCAAACCCAAAAGCAAGGCCAGTGTCAGCAACAGATGCATTTCTCTCATTCCATTTCCTCCGTAGTCGCCATAGTGTCCATCAAGCTCAGCCCAAACCATCATCCAATTGAAGATTAGTGAATTATTACGTAATTACACAGTTATGGCTCAATGTCCTCCCCAGTGCACAGAGTAGGATCTGCTGCCACGTAAAAACGCCTACCGCAGGCACCTTGACCTGGGTAGGCATATTTCATTTCAGCAGCATGGTGCTGGATTCCACAAGGCGCCTGGCCAAATCACAAAAAGTTCCAATAGTACAACAAGAACCCAAACCCCAAGGAAACACCGGAATAGAGCAAAGACTGCAGATACTTGGTTCGCCTGACCATCTGATAGAGGGCTAGCACTGTGATCATCAGGGTCAGCAGCAGATGGAACCAACTGACCACTCGAATGTAGTCAACTGTTGGTGTCATCTCCAGGGCCACCATGGGTATCCCCAAGACGGGGTGGGTGTTGCCAATTAAAGTGAACAGCAATGCATAGAAGCTAATTTGGGTCATGGCCAGAAGAAGGACCACAACCCTGCCTGGCCAGCTCAGGGAATCCTGTCCGGCCCCACGCCGCAGCAAGAGCCGAACCCAATGGATCACAGCACCTACCAAGACCGCCAAGCACAGCCCCGCCAGGAGCAAAGTAAACTCCGCTGTGGCATACCAAGGTGTTCGCAGCAGGACTGCGGGAAAATCTGTGTAAAAGTGCGTGACCTGACCGGTGCTATCCCTTGCGGGGTAGAGCAGCGCCTGCCCATCTAGGCTGCGGAAGAGGCCC
>DUPN01000064.1 GCA_012838305.1 Bacillota bacterium
AGCATGATGCCCACTTCATCGGCGATCTCGGCAGCCTTCTCCGTATGGGGGTAGTGGGCCAGCCGCACGTAGTTGCAGCCGAGTTCCTTAGCGAGTTCAAAGTTCTCCCGGATTTCGGCTGCGCTGACCGCCTTGCCGTCTTGGACGCTTTCTTCGTGCAGGGCGATTCCTTTAAAGAAGACTTTTTTGCCATTCAGGTAGAGATCGCCGTCCCGGACCTTGATCTGGCGAAAGCCGATTCTCTCCGTAATCTGATCGTCACCGTAGCGGATGCTGACCTCATAAAGCTGGGGGTTTTCCGGCGACCATAACGTGGGATGGGCCTGGATCACAGCCTCACCCCGTCCATCCTGCACCGCTATTTGCTGGTCCACTCCAAGTTCAGCTATGGTAAGGCGGGCGGCTCCCTGCAAGTTGGAACCGGCGACCTTGAGGGAAACTGCGATTTGATCCTCCTTCGCCACAGATAGCTGCACCAAAACGTCCTGGAGATAGGTTTCTGGAAGCCGGATCAGTTCCACACTGCGATAGAGCCCGCCGTAGTTAAACCAGTCGATGTTGTGCATGGGAACCCCGGAGGGGTCTCGGCTATTGTCGACCACGACATGAATGCGGTTCTCGTCCTTGAGATATGCGGTGACCTCCACATAAAACGGGGTGGAACCGCCTTGGTGATAGCCGAGGAAGTGCTGATTGAGGAAAAGACGCGTTTCATAATTGGCTGCTCCAACTTTCAGAAAAACCCTGGCTTCTCCCTTGTTCTGGTAGGTGAAGGCCCGCGTATAAATGGCGGCACCTTCATAGTAGAAGTACCGCTCCTTGGTCATGTTCCAGCAGGATGGCACCTGGACTTCTTCCCAGTGATCAAAGTCAAAGTCCCAAGGGATCTTGCGTCCAGCTGCATCATGCCGCTTTTCCTGAAACCACTTACTGCGCAAAAAAGAGTGAAAGGGGTCCACCTGGAAGTTCCAGACACCATCGAGGGATTCTTTTGCTCGACCGGCATCACAGATCATATCCTGGGCTGTGAGGACGGGGCGCAAAAACTCCTGCAGATACTGCTCGTTGTGGATGGTTGCATCGAAATTCCTGACAGTCTTACTCATCTCACTACCTCCTTCAGCTGCCGCTGCCTTTCCAGCGGTGCAAGTCAATACGCTGTTCTCACCAACCTAAATCCAGTATCATCACGTACAGTATCAGCGCCTATGTCATATGACCAAAGCGTTCTACCAATCCTGATGCGACTATTCATATCCCTCCAACTGCCGCCCCGGACTCTTTGATATTCCTCGCGGTAACGGAAGCAGAGTTCCTGGACATTCCCGCTCAGATCATAGAGTCCTAAAGCATTGGGCATCAGCTGGGCCACTTCCTGTGTTTTGCCTCCGCTGTTCATAGAGTACCAGGCCACCGCCATATTAGCTTCCGGATCAAACTCGTAAGCTGTTGCACCGCTGGCAAAATCGCCAGGTGTCCAGTAAACGCCGCTGCCGCTGGGGTATTCTATGGCCCGGTAGGAGCGATCAATCCCTTTGTAGCGGGCGGCCAACTCCCATTCCTCCTCGGTGGGCAGGCGAAAACCCTCTGTCTCGCTTAGATCGATCCAAAACGCACGGGAGGGATCGGAAGCATCCTTAAGGACCTCTCCATGATAGAGATAGACAGGTTGATAGCCTAAGCGCTCCGAAAGCGCATTACACCAGATCACTGCATCAAGCCAGCTGACCATGGTGACGGGCTCGGATTGGGAGATTGTGGGCGGCTGACCAATATTCTCATACTGGCCGGCTGTGCCCCCTCCCGTCACCGAGCCTTCCATGCCCGGATTGGCAAAGACATAGCCGTTTTGTTCGGCCCAAAGCCGAATCTCATACCACAGGCCGTAGGTGACCTCTGTTTCAGCGATCCAAAAGTCGCTGTCTACCATAGCCGATCCATCATCGCGAATTCCCGTGGGGAAAGCGCCGGCAGGGGCTAAGCGCATGGCGAAGTCCTCCAGCCCCGGTACGGCCTGGAGATAACGGGTGCTCTCCGTGCGATAGGTGAATTCTTGGGCCGGGCTCCAAACACCTGCCACCCCATTTTCATCCACCACAGCCACTCGGTAATAATAAGTCTGGTCGTCCCACAGAGACTGCACCTGGTAGCTGGGAACAGGACAAGCCGACTCCTCTTCCACGATATCCAGGAAGTCCGCATCCAGGGCGATCTGCACATGGTAGCTGACCCCGGGCAGAGATGATGGGGTCCAGGTCAAATCGAGGTAATTTTGGAATATCACTTCCGTCTTGGGCGTAACGGTGCCAAGATTGATCGAGAAGCTCTCGGTGTAAAAAAAGGTGCTCTCAATATCGTTTTGATCAATGATGGCCACCCGCAGATAATAGGTGGTCAGGTTATCCAGGGCGATCTCGGGCCGATGGGTCAAAGCAGACAGGGGATCGCTGCGGTAGGCGATATCCTCAAACATGAGATCCCCAGCGATGAGCAC
>DUPN01000008.1 GCA_012838305.1 Bacillota bacterium
AGTTCAATTGTCTCCTTGTCATCGCGCACGGTTGCATAATATGATGGACTGTTTCCGAACCTATCACTACGATTCACTTCCGCCCCAGCCTGGATTAGAAGTCGCACCGCATGTGAGTTCCCAAGCACTGAAGCCACAGTTATCGGCAAGAAGAGCCTGTCTTGATTCACGAAATTCACGTTGTCCCAGATAACCGCTTCTAATGTGTTCTCACCACAAAGACTGTCAACAACTATGGCCTTCTCGATAGGGCTCATTTCATCCAAGTCCTTCAGATGGTGATTCATCATTAACTCCCGTGCGATCGACTTTCGTCCATATACAACAGCTAGTTGAAAGGGCGAATATCCTAGCTCATTGGTCGTGTCTAAAGTGGCTCCCGCCATAAGTAGGTGGTTCACAATTTCTGATGCATTCTTTCCATTCTTGCGAATAGCGATATGTAATGGGGTTTCTCCTGCATGCCCAATAGCATTAACGTTAGCATTTGCTTCAATCAGAAGTTTAACCAGCTCAATGTTTCCGTGGTTTACCGCCCAATGTAAAGGTTGGTTACCTTTGTCTCTGGTGTTGGCGTCGGCTCCGACTGCCAGAAGCATCTTTATGAGTTCTGTATCACCAGTCATGGCTGCAGTTGACAACGGCGTCATCTTTGAGAGCATTCCATCAGTTCCGTTGACATCGACTCCAGCCTCCAGGAACTTGGCGACTACGTTTGTGTTCGGGCGAGAGACCAGTGCCCAGTAGAAGGCAGTTAATCCCAAGTCATCTCTTTGCGTTAGATCTGCTCCAGACAATATCAATTCGCCTACAATATCTTCGTATCCATAACGTACTGCCAAATGTAAAGGGCTGTCACCGTAAGAAATTACCTCGTTGACATCCGCCCCTTGATCTATCAAGGTCCTAATCAGTTGAAGATCGCCATTACGTATGGCCTCTTCCAAATTCAAAGCGAAAGTATTGGACGTAAAAAGAGCTATAACTAGTATGATACATGCCAGTGTTTTCCATTTCACAACAGATCCCTCTATACATTTTGACCCTCGTCTAAGTGCTGGGAATGGCCACTCGATGTGAGCATCCCTTGTCTCTTCAAGAGAATTCGAGTGTAGCGTACTCTACTCAGCAGAAGTGTTCACGATTCTTGAGGAGTTGGGTACCCAAAGTAATTTGCGGTCCCTTCTTGTCGTGGCTTATCGTTGACTCCTTGGGCACATTTGTGCCCCAGTTCGTTTCGGTAGCCCCACGAGCCTAGAGACCTCTTCGGAGGTCTTTTTTTGCTGAGTTGAACTCTACGGAAGTGACCTCTGCTGTCTTCCAGTTGCAGCAAATTGCCTATGGGTCGAGGAAAGCACCCAAGTAAGGCCAGGCAAGCTTGTCTGCAGAAGCAAAGAGAAGGAGGGCGACCGCCGTATTGGCGGTTCCTCCTGCTCCCGTTTGCGGTCCGAGCGCGCATCTGAATCCGGCTGAGCGGGTTGTAGCAGATTACATCTTAGAAAACCCTGAGACGGTTCTATACTGCAGCATTTCAAAGCTCAGCGCCAACACCGGGACCCGTGATGCCACTGTGATTGTCCTCTGTAGGAATGGGTTAATATCAGGAGCTGAAAATCAACCCAGCCGGGGAGGCAATTTCCCCGATTAGAAACATAGAGTTGCAGACCGCCCCGAATCCGAATTAGCTGACGCAGGGCCTTAGCCTTGGCTCGTTTCCTGCTCGCCACTTGCTACTTGATTTCGCTGAAGCACCCTTGTGTTCGTGGCGATATCGACCAAAACGATGGAGAGCTCGGCCGAGTAATAAAAGGTGACCAGTGAAGTGAAGGCAAGGAATAAACCTACAAGAATTGTCAGGAAACCAGTTATAAAGCTAGCTGTACCCAAGGATGGTATGGCAGAAATACCAAGAATACGCAGCACATCTCGATTTGCGATCCAGATTGATATGCCGCCAGCAAGTCCCGAAAAGGTAAGCACGCAGGCGAAGATTTCGCCAACCAGTTTTAGGGTCACCGAAAAAATCGGGGCGATGATGTAATTGGTTTGCTGCAGTTGTTCCACCGTCCGGGCACGAATCAGCAACGTATGTACCAAACAATAGAGCAGAACCAGCATCAGAATCTGAACCACAACCCCTGCTGGGACAATCCTGGAACCATAGTACCAATAACTCCCCAACTCAGAAATCTCCTGCCAGATAGAAACCCACAATACCGCCCCGCCAATAGCCGTTATGAGAGCAACGATCCTCAGAAGGATACCATATACCCGCTTAAACATCAGCCCGGAACCAAGTGCAGCCAAGACCCTTTTCATAAAGAAAATATTCGACAAATCTTTCCCTCCGCCAACCACGTATTTGCGCTAATCTGCGCCTTCCTTCTGAGATTTCGGTTTCATAGAAGATAAGTCCTGCTTAAACCCGTGATTATCTTGAACCGTGGAGGCCTTCCAGGACCTGGAAAGTGTTGGCTGTTAAGGAACCAACCCCCAAGCAAGCCACCGGAGTCAAACGTGAATGACTGGAGAAATCGGCGCGGCCTCTTGTCGGATCCCCCTCTCACCATTCGATTCATTAGAGTGTCTAGTTGGATCTTGTTTGACATGAACATACTGCTGAAGGGAAAGCCACCTATATGCCAAACAAACCTGCTCTGTTAGCAAATGAAAGAGTATCAAGAGGACTACCTCAATTATACTTCTTGTTTGAGCTGTCACTACACGTACAAACATAATGTTCTTCTAAACCATTTACGCCCTGCGGGCTTAAACCGGGTGGGTCATTTGTGTTCATTCCGTGGGCCGCTCTCACAGTGGGGAAGCTCGGGCCAAATGGTTTTGCCACAGGCGGTTTGACATATTTCTACATATCATCCCGACATTAACAGTGAAAAAGAGAAAAAACCTCTGTACTGCCCGTCAAGAAAGGCATCCAGGGTTTTTGTTCTTTCTGCAAAGCGTTGTATATCCAGAATTTTTCCTTGTTGCCTGCCCCGAGTCTCCTTGGCAGGCAGCCACTTTAGGCCTAGCATTACACAGCTATTGCTGGCGAGGAAA
>DUPN01000009.1 GCA_012838305.1 Bacillota bacterium
GATCGTAGCGAAAAGATCCTACATCCACGATTCCACCCGCGCCAGACGTCTGGTAGGTAAACAAGCCAATTCTGGCGCCCTTCCAATATCCAAACCGAAGCTCGCATGGGCCGCCCAAGGGCAAAAACCGCTCGCCGTCGAGACTAAAGGAAAAGCAGGAGGCGCCGCCAAAATCATACTCGGCCCGTAGCCAAAGCACAGAGGCAACAAGCCCCGGCCCATGGGCAACAATACCTGCGCTTACAGCTTCTAGAAAGGTACCGGAGGCGCTTCTGCGCAGTCCTATGTAATTATCGGTGACTGCTCCTCCTAAAAACGTTAATCCAGCGAGTTGTCCTTCGGACATCTGGGCCAGATCCAACTCGGCCGTGATTGTACCCTGACCCCCAATGAGTTTTTGGGTCAGGGTGTTTTTGGCCTGGGACAGATCTGAAGCAGGCATAGCCTTGAGACGAAGGTATCCAGGGCGTTCGGTTAAGGACCAATGGGTGTTGACAGGATTGTGATTCCACTGCCATTGCAAACCGAGCTTGGGCTGGTCAAAGTCATCGCCTGTTACCAAGAACTTAGGTTCAAGGGGATCGTCTACCCTGGGCTTGTTGAAGACTTCCACAGGCTCTCCCCCGCGGCCCATCACCGGCCAATCATCCACCCATTCCACAGGCTGCAGATGACATACCCGTCCTAGTGCCCCTGCGCTTTGGAAATGCAAGAACCAAGACTCACCTGAGGGGAGCTCAACCAGACCACCCTGGTGGGGACCATTAATTGCTGTTCTCCCCTTGCCCAAAACCACCCGGCGTTCATAGGGGCCGTAAATGTCCTTCGATCGCAGGACTGTTTGCCAGCCTCGCTCCACTCCGCCTTCAGGTATGACCAGGTAGTAGTAGCCATTACGCTTATAGATCTTCGTGCCTTCCGCGGTTTTGCCCACATAGACGATGCGCCCTTGATCCAAGAGTTCCCTCCCATCGGGTCGCATGCGGTGGATAATGATCGGACCCGCACCTACCGTGCTGTGTCCCAAGTAGGCTTGGCCATCGTCGTCCCAGAAAGGACAGGGATCCTCCCATTGGCCTATGCGCTGCACCTCGTGCAAAGGTGCCCAGGGGCCCGCAGGATCTTGCGCTGTACTCATATACAAGCCCTCATCGGGGGTGCAAAAGTAAACGTAAAAAAGCCCGCCTTGGTAGCGAATGGACGGCGCCCAGCTTCCTCTGCCATAGGCCTCCATGGCATCATACCTGGGATCTATATCCAGGCGGTCATAAACACGGCCAATCAGGGACCAGTTCACCAGGTCCCTTGAGTGGAGAACTGGGATCCCCATGTAATGGAAGTCCGAGCACACCATGAAAAAGTCCTCCCCGACCCGAACCAGGTCAGGATCGGAAAAATCCGCCTTCAGTATGGGATTCGCATAGTAGCCATTCCCCAAGTCACCCCAAAGTTGATGTGGATTCATGTGCATCCCTCCGCAAGCAGCGCAGTGTCAAGAAATCCACTGCATCCTTTCTTTGATCCCTGTGCAAGGAAGAGTCACCCTATCTGAGCAGCCCCCAGGGCCTTACTCATGTTCATCGAGCACTAGGGCCATTTCCTACCGCACCTCAAAGTGCTGTTGTTAATCCTCCATCCACCAAGATCACTTGACCTGTCATGTAGGTGTTAACCTGAGAGCATAAAAAGACAACGAGTTTGGCAAACTCCTGGGGTGTTCCATAACGCCCAAGGGGAATGTCCTGCTCCGCTAAGGAACGCACCTCTTCGTAGCTCATCTGCAGCTCTTCGCTGCGCTTCCCATCGAGATGTTCAACCCGGTCCGTTGCGATTCGGCCAGGTCCCACCGTATTGATGAGGATATTGTCAGCAGCGAGTTCCCGAGACAGGGTCTTGGCCAAACCTACGATCCCTGTGCGCATAGTGTTCCCCAAAATCAGCCCCTCAATGGACTGTTTCACCGAGTAAGATGCAATATTGACGATCTTGCCCTGCCCATTGCCGCGCATATGGGGCAGTACTTCCCGAATAGCCCGGATGTAACTGAGTAGGTTCAACCTAAAGGCATAGTCCCAATCCTCATCAACCAGTACACTAAAATTTCCTGCAGGCGGTCCTCCAGCATTGTTCACCAAGACATCAATCGAACCGTAAATTGTGGCCGTCTCCTCCACCAACGCCTGAATTTGCTCCCCCTCTGTGAGATCGCAGACCTGATAAGCTACCTCTGCACCTGTCAGCGACCGGATCTCGCCAGCCGCTGCCTTGAGGGCCCCTTCGCTGCGGCTGGAGATCATTAGCTTGGCCCCTTCTAGTGCCAACTCCTGGGCGATCGCTCTCCCTAAACCCTTACTTGAAGCCAAGACTAGGGCAGTTTTCCCTTCCAATCCCAAGTTCATTTCGTCATCCTTCCTGCCAACGTGATGCCTCTAGTATAAACGAACCCAGGCTGGCACTTCCACTGCCGCGGTACGTGAAATACAGAGCCTGCACACCGCTTGGAATTCCTATGTGCGCTGCATACTCCGTCCATATATTCGAAAACTCAACTGGAATGGTATCAAGCACCTTTCCATTCCGCGCTGTCTTCACCTGGAATTCAACAAATACGTTCTGTCCCCTTCCGTAAGCACGGGAGATAGGGGTTTACTCTTTGTTGGCGCCTAAAATTCATTCCCTTCTGTGCGAACATCTGCCAGCTATGGCAGGGGCAGAAGGCCTTCACTCCTGACAGTCCACCTCCCATTTTTGGGGAAACCCGGTGACTTTTGTCCACCATCGCCATCCCAGCCCCGGGCCAGCATGGCAGCTGCCAAGAGCAGTCCGCCATTTCCCGGCAGATACAAAGGGAGGTCTTCCCTCTCTCCTTGTCGATTATGCCCATTGGCCAGATAAGTGTTCTTGGGGGACTCACACAGCAAGAGATCCACGGCGAGCTCTGGTCGATTTAGCCGCGCCGCAGTCATGGCCAGCATGGGAAAATCCCAGCCCCACATCTCTTCGAAGATCCACTGATCGCAAATACGATCC
>DUPN01000065.1 GCA_012838305.1 Bacillota bacterium
CAACATTTCTGCAAATTCCAAAGTCAGCCGAGGAAATTCTAGACTGGCCTGCACGCAGGGGGTGGGCTCAGGGAATTTCATCGTTGACAAGGCTGAACCTATCCCCTATACTGAACATAATTCAAACAATTTCAAAGACGTTGAAGGGGACTAAGTAGGTTTCAGATCCGATTTGTAGAGAGCTGGGGGTTGGTGCAACCCAGCAATTGCCTGAATCCGAAGTTACACCCTGGAGTTGCCGGCTGAAAGTGAAGTAGGTCGTGACGTGTGCCAGCGTTAGTGGCTGCGGGGGTGATGGCCCCCTAGAGGGAATCTGTGACCTATGTAAAGGAGAGCAGGTTAAACCAGGTGGTACCGCGGCTAAGAGTCGTCCTGTATAGGACGGCTTTTTTGTTTGAAAAAAATGGAAGGAGTGGTAAGGATGAACGAAAGTAAGTTGTTGAGCGGTGAGCAGATTCCCTTGGAGATGCATAAGGCCAAGATCATTCAGAAGTTAAACCTAGTGCCCACCCAAAGGCGGTTAGACGCCATGCGGGAGGCGGGGTTTAACACCTTTTTGCTGAATACCACAGATATTTTCTTAGACCTGCTCACGGACAGTGGTGTTAATGCCATGAGCGACAGGCAGCAAGGGGCCATGATGACAGTGGATGATAGCTATGCCGGTTCCCAGAGCTTTACTAGGCTAGAAAAGGTGTGCAGGGATCTCTTTGGCATGGAGCACCTGCTCCCTGCTCACCAAGGACGCGCCTGTGAACACATTTTGAGCAAGGTGCTGGTGCAGACGGGATCCGTTGTTGTCACCAACTATCATTTCACCACGACCAAGGCCCACATCATGCTATGTGGGGGAACCGTTGAAGAGCTGCCTATTGCCGAGGCCCTTAACCCGACGAGCAGTCACCCCTTTAAGGGCAACATGGATTTGGAGCGGCTTGAAGGTTACATTCAGGAGCTGGGCAGCGAGAAGATCGCCTTTATACGGATGGAAGCGGGAACCAACCTCATTGGGGGTCAGCCCTTTTCGCTGGAGAACTTAGCTGGTGTTCGCAAAATCTGCGACAAATTCGGAGTACTTCTGGTTCTCGATGCTAGCCTCTTGGCGGATAATCTCTATTTTATCAAAAAGCGTGAGGAGCAGTGTCAAAATCTCAGCATTCGGGAAATTACCGGCAAGATCTGCGATTTAGTGCATGTGCTCTACTTCTCAGGCCGCAAGTTAGGTTGCGCTCGGGGGGGAGGAATCTGTACCAATAGGGAGGATGTGTTCCTAGCTCTGCGGGAGTTGATTCCCCTTTATGAAGGTTTCTTAACCTATGGCGGGATGTCCCTTAGGGAGATGGAGGCCATGGCCGTTGGTCTAGAGGAAACCATGGACGAGGAGATGATCAACCAAGGTCCCGAGTTCATAGCGCACATGGTCAATGAACTGGATCGGCGGGGAATTCCCGTTGTCACTCCCCCGGGCGGCCTGGGCTGCCACCTTAATGCCATGGAGTTTGTGGACCATATTCCGCAGAACCAGTACCCAGCCGGAGCGCTGGCCGCAGCACTTTACATTGTCAGTGGAGTTAGGGGCATGGAGAGGGGAACCCTCTCTGAACAGCGTGACGAAAAGGGCAACGAACCCTTAGCCGATTTGGAGCTGCTGCGTCTGGCCCTGCCCCGGAGAGTGTACTCTTTGTCCCACGTCAAATACACCATTGATCGCCTTACCTGGTTATATGAGCATCGCCACATGATCGGAGGACTCAAGTTTGTGGATGAGCCCCGAACTCTGCGCTTTTTCCTGGGCCGGCTGGAGGCCCTCTCCGATTGGCCGGAACAGCTGGCTCGGAAATTCTCCCGTGACTTGGAGAGCATCTGAGCCGTCTCTCTTGTTAAGGAATTGTAAGAAGCGTTGCGAGAAAAGTAAAGCTGTAACGAGTATCGGAACATGGACTGCGCCATAGTGTGTAAATCGAAGTAAAGGTCCGTGAAAAGAGTGGAAAAAGCAAAAACTAGGGAGGACAATGCACTGTATCGTAGAATAGTATACGCTAATTGCAGTTCCAAGAATTTGAGAGGTGAGTGTTAATGGTGACGTCAAAGGTGCATCGCAAATGGTTTACTGGGGTTTTGGCAGGGCTGCTTCTTCTCGTTCTAACCCTGCCGGTTCTGGCCGACGAGGCTCTGAAGGTAGGGCTCATTACTCCTCTAACGGGTTCTGTTTCTACCTTTGGTATTTCCGTACGAAATGCTGTTGTTATGGGTGTTGAACAGATCAATGAAGCTGGTGGTATTAACGGACGGCCCATCGAACTGATCATCTACGATGATAAGGGCGATGCCACCGAGGCCGCCAATAGTGTTCGTCGACTGATCGACCGTGATCAGGTTGTGCTCGTGATCGGGCCCGTCATCACACCTTGCGTACTGGCGGCCGCTCCGATTGCTCAAGGTGCAGGGATTCCCCTCATGACGCCTACGGGTACAGGTGACACCATCACTTCCATCGGTGACATGATTTTCCGGGCTGCCTACAAGGACTCGTTCCAGGGTGAAACCATGGCCCGCTTTGCTTGGGAGAAGATGGCGCTAAAGAAGGTGGCTGTCATTTATGATGTGGCCAACGATTACTCCACAGGAGTAATGAACGCCTTCCGCCAGAAGTATCAGGAATTAGGCGGTGAAATCGTTTCTCTAGAGTCTTATTCTACCAACGATAACGATTTCAGTGCCCAACTGACGTCGATCTACGTCCGCAAGCCTGAAGCCGTCTTTATCCCCGACTACTACTCTGCAGCGGGGCCCATCATCATGCAGGCCCGGCAGCTCGGCATTGAGGTTCCCCTATTGGGCATTGACGGCTGGGATTCGCCCGAACTGGCGCTGTTGGCGGGAGGATATGAGGAAGGCGGTTACTTCGTCAACCATTATTCCACCGATGACCAGACTGCTTCTACGCAGGCCTTTATTGCAGCCTACGAAGCCCAGTTTGGGATCAAACCAGATGCACTGGCCGCGCTTGGCTATGACGGTATTCTGATTGTCAAAGCGGCCTTGGAGGCAGCTGATTCCACCGATCCCGAGGCTATTCGAGATGCCCTGGGGACCGTAACCGACATTCAGGGAGCTACAGGAACGATCAATATGGACCCAGAGGGGACTCCCGTCAAATCTGTGGTCATTATCCAGATTCAAAACGGCCAGAATGTGCTAGTGGATAAAGTGGATCCTAACTAGACGTACGCGGGGGGAGGGCCGCGGCCTTCCCCCGACTTTAGTGATGAGGTGAGGCAATGGAGTGGTATATTCTCCTCCAGCAGATGATCAACGGCTTGGCTTTAGGCAGCATCTATTCTCTGATTGCTTTGGGCTATACCATGGTCTATGGAATCATTAAGCTCATTAATTTTGCCCACGGTGATATTTATATGCTCGGCGCCTATTTTGGTTTTTACGCCCTGACAAAAGGCGGATTGTCTTTAGGTCCTGCTCTCCTTTTGTCCATGGGCTTGGCGGCCTTAGTGGGGGTTGTCTTGGAGCGCATTGCCTATCGGCCGCTCCGCAGTTCGCCTAGGATTACCGCCCTGATCACTGCCATTGGTGCTTCCTTATTTATCCAAAGCGTGTCCCAGATCGGTTTTGGGGCTTCGTTTAAACCCTTTCCGCAAGCGATCCCCTTTCAAAGGATTGCTATCGGGTCGGTCTTTATCACAAATCGTCAGCTGATCATGTTTGGTGTCTCCATTTTCCTCATGGTTACGCTTCATCTGATTGTGCAGTACACCAGGATCGGAAAAGCGATGCGGGCTGTCTCCATGGACAAGGAGGCCGCCATGCTCATGGGTATCAACGTGGATCGAGTGATTTCTGTTACCTTTGCCCTCGGATCCGCTCTGGCTGCTGCGGGAGGCATTTTGGTGGGCATGTACTACAACCGGATCGATCCCTACATGGGTGTGATGCCAGGAATCAAAGGGTTCACCGCGGCGGTCCTCGGTGGAATTGGGGTCATTCCCGGTGCGGTGATTGGCGGCTTTATGATGGGCATCGCGGAGAATCTCGTTGTGGCCTTGGGCTCTTCTACCTTTAGGGATGCTGTGGCCTTTGCCATCTTGATCCTTGTCTTGCTTCTCAAACCCGCAGGCCTTCTAGGCAAACGTCAAAGAGAGAAAGTGTAGGTGGCAGGCATGTCAAACGCAGGGGCAAGCAAAGCAAAGCGAAATGCCGTCATGGCTCTGGCGGCCCTTTGTATCTATGGTGCCGTTCAGCTGCTGGCACTCTCCGGAACGCTTTTGTCCTACCATTTGCAGGTGCTGAGTCTGGCCTGCATCAATATCATGCTGGTGGTGAGCCTGAATCTGATCACAGGCTTTACGGGCCAGTTTTCCCTGGGTCACGCGGGATTCATGGCGATAGGCGCCTACCTGTCAGCGGCCCTCACCGTCTTTTACCAGCTGCCCTTCCTTGCGGCTCTGGTTCTGTCGGGGGTTGCAGCAGCCTTGGTGGGAATCATCATCGGACTGCCCGCTCTGCGCTTGAAAGGGGACTACCTAGCCATTGCCACTTTGGGCTTTGGCGAAATCATCCGAGTGGTGATTTTGAACATCCCCGCTGTGGGTGGCCCGAGGGGTTTTACGGGAATACCGCGCTATACGAGTTTTGGTCTCACCTATCTGATTATGATCATCACCATTGTGGTCATTCGCAATTTCATTGACTCCTCCCATGGAAGAGCCTGTGTATCCATTCGGGAAGATGAAACGGCCGCGGCGTCACTGGGGATCAATACCACTTACTACAAGGTGACCGCCTTTGCCATAGGAGCGGGTTTTGCCGGTGTTGCAGGCGGGCTTTTCTCCCATTATCTGCAGTACATTTCTCCAGCTCCGGGGCAAATTGGCTTCTTACGGTCCATTGACATTTTAATCATGGTCGTCTTGGGCGGCCTGGGGAATATCACAGGGTCGGTCTTTTCCGCCATTGTGCTGACATTATTGCCCGAGTTCTTGCGGGGATTCGCCGAGTATCGCATGGTTATCTACTCCGTTTTGCTGATCTTGATGATGCTCTTTAGGCCGGAGGGAATTATGGGCAAAAATGAACTCTCCCTAGAGGCGCTGGAAAGCCTTGTGGGCCGAATGAAAAACAGGAAAGGAATGAGATCAGATGGCACAAGCTAGCGGTTTGCGGGTTACCGATTTATCTGTACAGATTGGAGGCTTGAAGGCGGTATCCCATGTTAATCTGCGGCTTGATCCCGGCGAACTTGTGGGGTTAATTGGGCCTAATGGTGCAGGAAAAACCACCGTGTTCAATGCCCTGACAGGTTTTTGTCAGCCCACAGGAGGCCACATTTTTTTCAATGATCAGGAGCTGACCCATAAGCCCCCCCATGTTGTGGCCAAGCACCATCTGGCTCGGACCTTCCAGAATATCCGGCTGTTTAGGGACCTCACTGTTTTAGATAATCTCAAGATTGCCTACCATAAAAACTTTAAGTATTGCATCTGTAGCGGCATTTTTCGAACCCCAGCCTACCGACGCCAGGAAGAAATGGTGCGCAAGGTATCCCTGGAGATCTTGGCCTTAGTGGGCCTGGCCGATCGGGCGGACGACAAGGCCAGCAACCTATCCTACGGGGAACAGCGTAAGCTGGAAATCGCCCGGGCTCTGGTCATGGAGCCCAAGCTTTTGCTCCTAGATGAGCCCGCTGCTGGCATGAATCCTGCCGAGACAGCGGAGCTGGTGGAGCTGATTTACAAGATCAAAAACGACTTTGACCTCAGTGTCTTCTTAATCGAACATGACATGCATCTGGTGATGAATGTGTGCGAGCGCCTCTATGTTCTTGACTACGGCGTTCTCATTGGAGAAGGATCGGTTCAGGACGTACGGAACAACCGAAAAGTGATTGAAGCATATCTCGGGGAGGATGGGGCATGGCAATCCTAGAGGTAGAAGACCTTCATGTTTATTATGGTATGATTCATGCCCTAAAGGGAGTCAGCTTCCACGTGGAAGAAGGCGAGATTGTAACCCTCATTGGGGCCAATGGGGCGGGCAAGTCCACCACCCTGCGGACCATCTCCGGATTGGTGGCCAAATCCAGTGGGAAGGTGGTTTTCGATGGCCATGATCTGGAGAAAGTTCCCGCCCACAAGATCGTGGGCCTGGGCTTAACCCAGGTCCCCGAGGGGCGCAGGCTCTTTCCTGGATTGTCGGTGGAAGACAATCTCTTTTTGGGAAGCTATTTACGCCGGGATAAACAGGGTGTCCAAAGGGATCTTGAACGGGTTTACGATCTGTTTCCCCGTCTGTTGGAGCGAAGGAAGCAACAAGCGGGGAGCTTAAGCGGGGGCGAGCAGCAAATGGTGGCAATGGGGCGCGGTCTGGTGAGTAGGCCCCAACTCCTGCTTCTAGACGAGCCTTCCATGGGGCTAGCCCCCCTTTTGGTGCGGGAGATTTTCTCCGTGATTGAGGAGATCAACCGGCAGGGAACCACCATTTTGCTGGTGGAGCAAAATGCGTCCTTGGCACTGGATATAGCGCATCGCGCCTATGTCTTCGAAACAGGTTCCGTGGCCTTTGAAGGGGAGACTCGCATGCTCGCGGAGGATCCGCGCATTCGCCAAGCCTATTTAGGAGTCTAGATGATACCAGACGAAGGGCCCATTCTCTTTGCGGAGAATGGACCCTTTTTTGATCTTACTTTTCATCGAGGTGAGGATAACGCCAGATGCGTGGGGGAAGCAGGTTCTCTTTGATCGTGCGCTGCGAAACCCAGCGCTGCAAATTGATCAGGCTTCCGGCCTTGTCGTTGGTCCCCGAAGCCCGCGCTCCTCCAAAGGGCTGTTGACCTACTACAGCACCTGTGGGTTTGTCATTGACGTAGAAGTTCCCGGCAGCTTCACGCAGGGCGTCGGCCATCGAGACGATGTCTCTGCGATCCTTGGCAAAGATGGATCCCGTGAGCCCATAGGGTGAAGTGGTGTTGCAGAGTTCTAGAGTTTCCTCTAAATCCTCGTCAGCATAAACGTAGATGGTGAGGACGGGGCCGAAGATTTCTTCTTCCATCAGCTTGAATTTCGGATTTGTCGTTTCCACAATCGTGGGCTCCACAAAGAATCCCACACTGTCGTCACAGTTGCCGCCTACTAAAATCGTTGCTTGATCGGAGTTCTGGGCATAGTCAAGATAGGACTTAATGTTGTTAAAGGACTTCTGATCAATTACAGCCCCCATAAAGTTCGTGAAATCGGAGACGTCACCCATGGTCAGCTCCTGGGTCATGGCTACAATCTCTTCCTTAACCTGGGGCCAAATGCTCCTGGGAATGTAGGCCCGAGAGGCGGCCGAGCATTTTTGGCCTTGGAACTCAAAGGCACCGCGGACCAAAGCTACGCTGAGCGCTTCAATATCGGATGTGGGATGGGCAAAGACAAAATCCTTTCCGCCGGTTTCGCCCACAATCCGTGGGTAGGTGTGATAACGGTGGATGTTGTTTCCGATGGATTTCCACATGTTTTGGAACACAGCGGTGCTCCCCGTAAAATGGATGCCCGCTAGGGCCGGATGCTCAAGCACTTTATCTCCTACAACGCCTCCCGGTCCAGGGACAAAGTTGATTACGCCTGGAGGCAGACCGGCTTCTTGCAGGATCTTCATCACATGATAGGCTGGATAGACAGCAGAGGACGCCGGTTTCCAGACCACAACATTCCCCATCATAGCTGGGGCAGTGGGGAGGTTGCCCGCAATGGCTGTAAAGTTAAAGGGAGTAACAGCAAAGACAAAACCCTCTAGTCCCCTATGTTCCACCCGATTCCAGCTCAGAGGTGTGGATGCGGGCTGTTGACTGTAGATCTCCTCCATGTAGCGAACGTTGAATCGCCAGAAGTCAATGAGTTCGCAGGCAGAATCGATCTCAGCCTGAATAGGGGTCTTGCTTACGCCGAGCATGGTGGCTGCGTTCAGGAGGTAACGCCTTTCATGGGCCAGGATTTCGGCGGCCTTCATGAAGATGCCGGCACGCTCCTGCCAAGGGAGGCTGGCCCACTCTTGGCGAACCTTTAAGGCGCCTTCGATGGCTGCTTCCACTTCTGCTGGTCCAGCTTGATGGAACTGGCCCAAGATGTGGCCATGCTTGTGGGGCATCACGCACTTGGCGGTCTGGCCTGTGCGGATTTCCTCTCCATTAATAATGATGGGAATGTCCAGCTCTTTGCTGCTGAGCTCGGCTAGAGCTGCCTTTAACTTAGCCTTTTCAGGGCTTCCCGGCCCGTAGCCCAAGACGGGTTCGTTCGTTGGACTGGGCATCTTGAAAATTCCATTCGACATCAAATCACCTCTCCAGAATTTATTTCAGCAGTTCGTCACCGCTGAAGTCGCGATAGGGGGATAGGTCCGCAAAGACTTCTTCATCTTCCTGCCCTTCGGCAATGGCCAGGGCGATCATGTCCGCCAAACCGGGACCGAGCATGAGGCCTTGGCCGCACATCCCAATGGCGTGGAAGAACCCTTGAACATCCTGATCAAAACCGACGATGGGTTTGCCGTCCGGGGTCATGGGATAGAGACCCCGCCAGACCCTGCGCACTTTGAGATTGCGCAGTCGGGGATAGAGATTGAGCATCCGGGGAATGACCATGGGGAGAAACTCTGAGGTCGAACGGCGATCGGTTCCCATCCTTTTCGGCCGGGGCGTGATGCAAAAGACAATCTGACCTTCTGCGTTTTGGTAGAAGTAGTAATTATCAGATTGCTCATCGGGGGCGATGTCTACCAGCATGGGCAGGAAAAACCGCTGCACCGGTTCTGTTACCCCTGCTTCATGGCTATCGGGGTAGACTGGGAGATCGGTCCCCACCATCAGGGAAATGTCCCTACCATATCCCCCAGCAGCATTGACCACATAGGAACAAGTTATCTGGCCCTGATCCGTCAAAACAGCACTAACCTTGCCCTTCTCCACCTCGAAGCCGAGCACCGTGGTGTTAAAAAGAAAGTCAACACCTTCCGCCGCAGCCAGGCGGTGAAAGGCGCCCGCCAACTTCAGGGAGGAGAGGTGGCCATCCTCTGGGGAGAAGGTTCCACCTAAGAGGCCGTCCTCCAAAATACCGGGGCATCGTTTTCGAACTTCACCAGCTTCAATCCAGTCAATGTCTAAACCGAAGCTCTTTTGCATGGGCAGCAGCTTCTTTAGACCTTGGGCAATCTCTTCACTATAGGCGGGGAAGAGATAACCGCCTTCGATATAATCCACATCCTGTCCATAGTCAGGGAGGAGCCTGCGGATCACATGTAGAGAGGCATTTCCCACCTTAATCTTGGCCCGATCGGAATGGGTAGCCCGAATTCCTCCAATGGCCGCTTTGTTTTGCCCTTGGCCAACGGAAGCCAATTTCTCCACAACGGCCACCTGAAGCCCCCTCACCGCCAGACGATAGGCTAAAGGGACGCCGACACTACCTGCACCGATCACGACCGCATCATAGGTTTTCATCCCTGTCCACCTCCTTGATTGGCCAAGGCCTTCATGGGTACTTCTACCGTCAGGGGACGGTGGGTGGCTGGGTGGATATCTTCCCGTTTGACACCCGCCTGCATCAGCACCCTCGGCACCAAATCAAGACAGGTCTTTCCGCCGCAAGCGCCCATGGCTACTCGCACCAGTTTGAGTTGGTTCATGTCGGTCACGTCGTTTTGCTGGATAAAATCTCTGATTTCACCCACCGTGACCCGTTCACAGCGGCAAACAACGGCATTGTCCGGCAGATAGGTGAAATCTGCTTCCGGCAGTGGCTTAGTCACTTCTTCAGGCTGCACCAAAATCCCCACGGCCCTGGTGGCCAGATCCGCCGGGACTTCCAGCGTAATAAGGTGCGTGCGGTGCTTTTTATTGTATCTCGTAGCTATAATCGTTCCATCACCTAGATTCAGACCTTCCGGATCCCGGAGGCGGACCACATCGCCTTGCTGGAAATCATGATCAAACTCATGGGGCAGGATCAGCTCAGCGAGGCCATCTGTTTTGGACTTTCGCACGAGGGTAATGGCAAGACCAGGGCAAATGAGTACGCACAGGCCGCAGCCAATACATTTGCCGCCAAACTCGGGGAGATCCATGATCGTGCCCGTCTCATCCGTTAAGTGAATGGAGTCGTGGGGACACACCGTGGTACAAGGATTGCAGGGTATTTCCTGGTAGCAGTGGATCATGGGCTCCCAGCCGCCTTCTGCGGGGAGGGCATAGGAGCGCTCGAATACCTTGCCTGGGTGGCTCTTTAGGATTTCAGCCTTCTCAAACCACTCCTTGGGGACGGAGATGTCATGGCCAAGGAGAGCGGCCATCTCACGGCCAACAATACGTCCGCCGATCATGGCCGACGAGGCTTCGGCAATTTCCCCTGCGTCTCCCGTTTTGAGGACGGGAAAACCTCCGGCCAGACCGCTGTGGTAAAACTCATCCGCGGAACTGAGACCTACCGCAATCAAAACAGTGTCCACTGCAAAGGTCTTGGCTGTTTCCACCAGCGGATTCCATTGGGCATCGACTTGGGCGATGGTGGCTTCCTCCACTTTACCCTGGCCCTGGACTCCGATCAGGGTATGATTCAGGTAAATGGGTACGCCCATGCGCTTTATCTTGTCGGCGTGGACTTTGTAGCCTGTTACTCGCGGTGCAATATCCAAGAGACCGACAACTTCAATTCCTGCTTGCAGAGCATGGTAAGCTCCAATCAAGCCAACATTGCCGCACCCCACGATCAGTACACGCTCCGAGGACTTCACTAAGTCCCGGTTGACCAGGGTCTGGAACGCTCCGGCCCCAAAGACACCTGGCAGATCGTTTCCTGGGAAGATCAGGGAGCGCTCTCTTGCCCCTGTAGCCACAATGAGCCCTTCGAAGGAAACGTGGACATACTTCTCCAGGCGATCCTGGTAGACGCCTGCTTTGCCATCAGCATAAATTCCAGCCACGGTGGAGCCGGACATGATGGTGATATTCTCTCTGCTGCGGGCCTCCTGCTCCAGGATGCGGGCGATATCGGTGCCCCGGGTACCTGCATAGCAGTCAGCCATGGAGCCAAAGAACTTATGTGTCTGCAGCACGAGTTTGCCCCCAAGGTGGTCCTTATCGTCCACAAGGATCACAGAAAACCCCCGGTCAGCAAGTTCGATGGCGGCTGTGATCCCTGAAGGCCCTGCACCGACAATTAAGACCTGGCAGGACAGCTCTTCGGGCTTGTTCGCAGGACGCCACTTGTCATCTGGGGGAAGTTCAGGGTGATGGACCAGAGTCTTGATCTCCATCCCTGCTCGTAGGGGAGTAATACAGCTCTTCACCGGCAGACCGTCAATGATCACAGTACATTGGGCACATTGGCCATTGGCACAAAAAAGCCCCTGAGGAGCGTCACCCACGGTATGAATAGAAAAAGTGCGGATGCCATTGGCAAATAGGGCCGACGAAACCATTTCTCCATCCTGTCCTACAAGGGTTTGTCCATCAAAGGTAAACGAAACGGACTTTCCCTCGGGGATATCCAAGACAGGATGTTTAGTAATTCGCATCAGCATCACCTCCGAAGATCGGAACAGCCTCGACAAATATGGGCTTTTCACAATGTACATATTCTTTTAACCCTCGATTATTCCTTCTCCAATTCCAGGTTTGACTCACGAATTTCGTACGAATATGATCTGGAAAATACCTGCAGGGGGTGGTTTTGGGTGGTCTTTTTGTCCTGCTACTATCTTGACATTGTGACCTATACTCGATATAGTTATATATGAGAATGATTTTCAATGTCATAATATGTCAGGGAGAGGAGGCACCCCATGGACTACTTACCGCTGATCAGCTTACACTCGGGGGAAACCTGCAAAATAGGGCGGATCGTAGCTGGCCGTTCTGCAACAAAGAGATTGTATGAGATGGGGTTTAATACGGGTGCCCAAATACAAGTATTGAAGAACGACCGCGGTCCCCTCATCGTGGCGTTGTGTGGCCATAAGGTTGCCCTGGGTCGAGGTTTGGCGCAGAAGATGCTAGTCGGAAAGGTGCGGTAGAACGAATTGGGGGAGAAAAGGAAGATGTCGTATACCATTGCCTTGGTTGGAAATCCCAACAGTGGGAAGACAACACTGTTTAACGCGCTGACTGGATCGAATCAACATGTGGGTAACTGGCCAGGAGTGACGGTGGAGCGTAAGGAAGGGCAGGTTCAGCGCGGAAACCAACTCTATACCATCGTGGACCTCCCTGGTACCTACAGCCTAGGGGCCCTTTCCGAGGACGAGGTGGTGGCGAGGGAGTTTATCCTGACAGGCCATCCCGATGTGGTGATCAATGTGGTGGATGCCACCAATGTAGAACGGAACCTTTATCTCACCACCCAGCTCTTGGAGATGGGAGCCAAAGTTGTGGTGGCATTAAACATGGTGGACGAGGCCGAGGACCGTCAGATCTCCGTCGATGAAAAGGCTCTTGCTCAGCGTCTAGGCGCACCTGTGGTACCCACGGTTGCTAGTCGACGCAAGGGATTGGACCAATTGATGCAGGCGGCTGCTGACGTGATCGAGAGGCCGCTGAACGGAGTTGTTCGCCTCAGCTATGGGGAGTCCATCGATGCCAAGCTGGCCGAACTGCAAGAGTTTCTGGTAAAGGGCGATTTAACCTACCCCCCCGGCTGGTTAGGTGTCAAGCTGCTGGAAGGTGATACCTATGTTCGCAAAATCGTGAGGGAGAATGCCAGTCTGCAGTCTTCCGAGGAGTTTGGTCGGCTCTGGGATGAGATTGCCGCTCAGGAAGACGATTGGCAGCTGGAAATTGTGGATCGCCGCTATCAATTTGTGAGTGCGATCACCAAAGACGTGGTGCAAAGACCTGGGACGGCGGTTCAAACAGCCACCGATCAGCTGGATCGAGTCTTGACCCATCGATACCTGGGGCTGCCGATTTTTGCTGCCATCATGTTTGTGGTTTTTCAATTAACCTTCGCCGTGGGACAAGACCTATTGGGTGATCTGATGGCTACGGGAATGGGTGCTTTCGGGTCAATCTTGGAACGCGTCCTGGTAAACGCTGGTGCTCCCGATTGGCTGATTGGTTTTGCGGGAAGCGGAATCATCGGCGGGGTAGGGGCCGTTCTGGAGTTTATCCCCCTGATTGTGATCTTATATCTGCTGATGGGACTGCTAGAGGACAGCGGTTATATGGCCCGGGCCGCCTATGTTATGGACAATATTATGCGGGCTGTAGGTCTGCAGGGCAAGACATTTGTGTCCATGATTGTGGGCTTTGGCTGTAATGTCCCTGGGGTGATGGCCACCCGCACTCTGGAGAGCAGGAAAGACCGTATGATCGCGGTGTTGATCAATCCCTTTATGTCCTGCGGAGCCAAAATCCCCATTTACCTCGTGTTTATCGCGGCTTTTTTCCCAAGCTACGGGGGGCTGGTACTTTTCTCCGTATATGTACTGGGAATTCTCATCGCTTTCCTCATGGGCAAAGTTTTCAGCAAGACCCTCTTTAAGGGGGAAACCTCCCATTTCATTATGGAGCTGCCTCCTTACCGCCTGCCGACTGTGGGCAATGTGCTGCGCAATATGTGGGACAATGTCTCCGGCTTCTTGGCGCGGGCTGGAACCACCATTTTTGCTGTGGTTAGCTTACTATGGGTGTTGGCTGTGCTTCCCGGAGGAGTTGAGCCCTATGGACCTGAGAGTATTCTCGGCAGGATTGGTCTGGTTATCGCCCCTATTTTTGGACCGGCCGGTTTTGGCAACTGGCAGGCTGCCGTAGGCTTGTTCTCAGGTATTGCCGCCAAAGAAGCTGTGGTAGCCACATTGGGTATGGTTTACGCTGGAGTGGAAGGAGGAGCGGAGTTGGTCGGGGTGATCCGCGAGGTATTCACTCCCCTCAGCGCAGCCTCCTTTATGGTGATGACACTGCTTTATACCCCTTGTGCAGCCACCCTGGGCACGATTCGTAAGGAGACCGGGTCAGCCAAATGGGCTCTCTTCTCAGCGCTTTATACCTTTGCCATCGCTTGGGTCATGGCTGTGCTCATTTTCCAAATTGGCCGTTTGTTCGGCTTGTCCTAGAATTGAGGAGGTGTAGTCTTGCTGAAGGAGCTTTTGGTGGAGATTGATCAAGCTGATTATGTATCGAAGGAGCGTTTAGCTGTAACCCTTGGCCAATCTGTATCCCGAATTGAGGATGGCCTGGCGGAGCTGGTGCGCCTGGGCTACCTGTCGCAAGATAATGGACTGAACTGCGCCGATCTACCCTGCGGCAAATGCCCCTATGTCAGCATGTGTCACAGGGATCCCCTGAAAACCTGGGAGATTACAGACAAGGGCCAGCGAGTCCTAGCAAGATAAAAAAGACCCATGGGCTCTGCCCATGGGTTCAATACTACTCCTCTATTCTGCTCTGTAAATTGTTGCCCCTTCGTCCGTTATGTTCAACATGATTTGCGGCGACAAAAAACCCAGTAACTCTCCCTTGAAGAGACCAATGTAGCCGTTGTTGTGGACATTATTGCCCATAATACCTGTGGGACGGCCTTCTGCATTGTTGATTTCCAGTACTCCCCCATAGAGACCTGAGCGGAGGCCCACCAGTTTGGTCATCTTGCTGGTTCCGTTGTACAGGAACAGACTTCCTGCATTGTCCTCGTTCTGCATGGCCGCAGTAAGGTGGCCTTCTTGGTTAAATACTCCGATTGCTCCGCCATTCTCGTATGATAAGAGCGACACAACACGGTTGCCATTATCATTGAAAAACTCTAGACTTACGTCTGCTTTGGCCTCGTCATATTTGAGTGAAGCGACCGTGTTTCCCTCATTGTTGACGATTACAATTTCCCGGGCTACAAGTTTGTCCAGAATCTGCTGGGTTGCGTTGACAACGTTAATGCCTGTTAGTGCAACAAACAACGCCATGAACAACAATGGATAAATAATGAGCCGTTCATACTTAGACACCATTTCACCCCTTTGTGGAACAGACTAATTGTTAGAGAAATTCGTCTTAGACGGCCAAATACCTGCTACACTTGTGCGCTGTTTCATTTTTTGCGAGAAAAAAGCTTCCATCTTCTCTGCGGACCAGGCAGGAGAAGGGGGGACGAAGGGGAAGTAGATTTTCACCACAGAACTGGAGGAACAACGTGCTAGACATCCTGAAGCCCTTTTTCATGTTAGGTCTGCTCATCGCCTTAGGCGCTTATGTGTATGCCTCGAATTTGCTTGATTTGGACTTTTTCCGTAAGCTAAGCCGCCTGGTTGTGCGCTTCACGTTTCCCGCCATGCTCTTTGTCTCCATGTACAACATGGAGCCGGGCGCTTTGCAGCAGGGGTGGATTTTCACCGCTGTGGGGCTGGGGACATCGGTTTTGCTGGCTTTTACTGCCCATTACAGCGGGGAACTCTTTGGACTGAAGGGTACGACCTTTGGCACGTACCAGATCCTCTGCACCAATGGCAACAACATTTTTTTGCCCGTTCCCATCATTGCCGCTCTCTTCGGCTCGCCTTATGTGGTCTATGCGGTCTTGTTTGAATTAGGTGCCGGCCTTTTCTATTGGAGCTATGGTGTGTCCCACTTTCGCCCCGGACGACGGCTGAGTCTGAGGCGTTTGGTCAATCCGAATATGCTCGCACTGGTGGCAGGGCTGATCCTCGGTTTGCTTCCGGTCCAGGTACCTGGTTCAATCTATGGGGCTTTAGAGATTCTCGGCAATATTACGCTGGGATCCGCCATGTTGATTGTTGGTGCCTTGGTCATGAACGTACTGAAAAGACCCTTAAGGCCCCGGCGGGAGATCTCAGGTGTGGTTTTGCATCGCCTGCTGCTTAGCCCTTTGGTAGGAGTGATCCTGCTTCGTTTGGTCCCATTCCCGGCTGAACTGGGGAAAATCCTCCTTCTGCTTATGGCCATGCCCCCGCTAATGACCACCGCCCTCGTTGCCGCCAGCTTTAATGCTGATGAGGAGCTCGCGGCCATGGGAGTGGCGCTGCCCACTCTCTTGAGTTTTGTGGTCTTGCCCTTAGCTCTGTCCATGCTTTGAGATGAAGTTTTTGGATGTAAAAATAGGAAAAGCGTTGGGAATAAAGAGGAGTTTGCCCTTGGGTAGCTAATAAATTAGTATCGGTTGTTTTGTTTGGGTAAAATGCAACCGGTTACATTCTAAAAAGATACAGGGGGTTTTAGAAGTGAAAAGGAGTCTGTTTGTCGTATTCAGTGTACTGTTAGTGCTGGCTCTTTCCCTCGGAGCGTCCGCTCAGGGTGTGGTGACCATGATGGGCGTTTGGGGCGGGCAGGAGCTGGAAGCATTCCAGGAAGTGATGGAGGCTTTCACGGCGAAGACAGGTATTACTGTACAGTTTGAGGGCACCCGTGATCTGCCCACCTTGCTGCAGACCCGTATTGCCGCTGGCAATCCTCCCGATGTTGCCGCTATTCCTGGACCTGGGGCCATGAAAGAATATGTTGAGCAGGGTGCCCTGGTTGACCTGAACGGAGTACTTGATGTGGACACTCTGACCAACGATGTCAACGATGCCTGGATTGAGCTGGGCACCTACAAGGACGGTCTCTACGCCTTGATGTTCTCCGCCGATATCAAGAGCCTCGTGTGGTATCGTCCCGATGAGTTTGCGGCGAAGGGCTATGCGATTCCTACGACCTGGGATGAGATGGAAGCCCTGATGGAGCAAATGGTGGCCAATGGGGATACCCCCTGGGCGATTGGTTTGGAGTCTGGTGCAGCCAGCGGTTGGCCTGCAACGGACTGGATTGAAGACATTATGCTGCGTACTGCAGGTCCTGATGTCTACGACCAATGGGTCAATCACGAGATTCCTTGGACCGATCCACGAGTTCAGGAAGCCTTTGAGATCTTTGGCAAAATCACAACCAACAGCGACTATGTCTATGGCGGGCCGATTACAGTCTTGGCCACAAACTTTGGCGACTCCGTTGCCGAGCTGTTCACCGATCCGCCCCGGGCGATGATGCATCGTCAAGCTAGCTTTATCACCAGCTTTATCCGGGACGCAAATCCCGATGTGGAGATCGGAAAAGATGTAAGCTTCTTTGGTTTCCCCATGATTAATCCCGAACACGGTAATCCTATGTTAGGTGCAGGCTCCATGATTGCACAGTTTAACGACAACCCTGAGGCAGCTGCCTTTATGAACTTCCTCGCTGGTCCCGAAGCACAGGAGATCTGGGTGAACAGATTAGGTAAGCTGGGGACGAATAACAAGATCAATCCCGAGGTCTATCCCGATGACTTAACCCGCGAAATGGCTGAGCTGCTCAATCAAGCCGATGTATTCCGTTTTGACGGTTCGGACTCTATGCCAGCTGCGGTAGGTTCCGGTGCGTTCTGGGAAGGCACCCTCATGTATGTGGGCGGAGAAGACTTGGCCGGTGTGTTGGAGTTTATCGAAAATGTAGCAGTCGACAGCTACTAGGTTCTCCAAGATACGAGGATCTGGGGCGCGCTCTCCACAGGGCGCGCCTTTCCTTCGAAGTATGGGAGGCGATTTTGGTGAAGCGGAAAATCGGTGGCGTGACTCCACTTGTCTATGTGGGCCCTGCAGTGTTGTTTCTCCTCGTCTACCAGGTCTATCCAGCACTGCAAACCATCTATTTCAGTTTTATGGATCGGCGTTCTCAGGCCTTTGTGGGACTGGACAATTACCGGTATGTGTTCACTTCCTCCGTAATGCTGACCGCCTTTCGCAACAACTTGCTGTGGTTGATTTTCTTCACCGCTGGCACTGTAGGTTTGGGTTTGCTCTTTGCGATCCTGGCGGATCGGGTCAAACACGAAAGTCTCGCTAAGTCTGTCATTTTCATGCCCATGGCCATCTCATTTGTAGGTGCCGGTGTTGTCTGGAAGTTTATGTACGCTTACAAACCCCCGGGCTCTGAACAGATCGGTTTGCTCAATCAAATTTTAGTCGTGTTGGGGTTTGAACCCAAAGGTTGGCTTTTGCAGAGCCCTCTGAACAACTTCGCCCTGATCGCGGTTGGGCTGTGGATTTGGACTGGATATTGTATGGTTATCTTGTCCGCCGCCTATAAGGCGATTCCCAAGGAACTGATGGAGGCGGCCCAAGTCGACGGTGCCACGGATTTACAGGTGTTTAGGCATATTACCATTCCCGAAATGCGTCCAGCATTGACCATGGTGATCACCACGATGCTGGTGAATGTGCTTAAGATCTTTGATATCATCTATGTTATGACCAATGGTAACTTCGGCACCGAGGTAATTGCGAACCGTATGTTTAAAGAAATGTTCCAGTTCGCCAATACCGGGCGGGCCAGTGCCATTGCTGTGGTCCTGTTTTTGATGATTATCCCCATCATGTATGCCAACATTCGTCAGAAGTTGAGGGAGGGCTGAGTATGAACGGACAGAGGCTGAAAAGAAAACTACCTCAAGTCGTGATCAATCTCGTCGTCCTGATCGCGGTTTTGCTGTGGTTTCTTCCTACTTTGGGTTTGTTGATCACGTCCTTCCGGCCAGCGAGCGACGTGGCTTACACTGGGTGGTGGACTGTCCTGACGAGTCCTCTGAAGTTTACGCAGTATACGATCGAAAACTACCAAGCGGTACTTTCAACAGGGGGTATGCTCACCGCCTTTCGTAACAGTTTTCTGATTACCATTGGCGGAACGGTAATCCCTGTGTTTCTGGCATCCCTGGCGGCCTTTGGTTTATCCAAGCTGCATTTTGGGGCCCGCGGCTTCTTCTACGGCCTGATTGTGCTGATGCTGGTGGTACCCTCGCAGATGACGTTTATCCCTGTGCTGAAGCTGTACAATATGCTCAGCCTCTCCGGCACCTTTGTGGGCTTGTGGCTGGTTCATACAGGTTATGGCCTGCCGTTTTCCATCTTTATGCTGCACACGTTTTTCCAGAGCCTCCCCGACGAGCTCTTTGAGGCCGCCCACATTGACGGCGCATCTGTTTGGACTACCTTTGTACGTTTGGCCATACCCCTTTCCGTTCCCGCTTTGGCCTCCTTAGTCATCTTTCAGTTCCTCGCTGTGTGGAATGACCTTCTGGTAGCTCTGATCTATCTCGGAGGTCACCAGTCCGTAGCGCCGCTGACCATGAGGCTTTCCAGTCTGGTGGGTTCCTTTGGCCAGGATTGGCATCTGCTGACAGCCGCAGCCTTTATCTCCATGGTTGTTCCGCTCATTGTTTTTTTCTCGCTGCAGAAATACTTTGTGCGTGGGCTCATGGGCGGTGCGGTGAAAGGTTAGGGAAAGGGAGAGGTCTATGTTCACATTTTTGGGGACATCTGCCGGAGAACAGTATCCCGGCGTGTGGTGTGACTGCCAGAACTGCCATGGGGCCAGACACTTGGGAGGCGTCAATCGTAGGCGCAACAGCTGCGCCATTTTGGCCGACCATACCCTGATCGATTTTGGACCGGCGATCCCTATCCAGCTAGATGAACGGGGTTTTTCCCTCTTGAAGGTAGACACTCTCCTGGTCACCCACTCCCACCAGGATCACTTTTTCCCCTGGTATCTGCGCTGGAGGTATTATCCCCGGGGTATAGCTAATCCGCCGGAAGGACATGAGATGGGGCCCGTCTTTACAAAACCCCTTCCCCTAACGATCTATGGGAATTCCCGGGTGCGGGAACTCACATGGGACGCGATCAAAGGGGATCCGCAAAACCACCATCTGGACTTTGTGCTCCTCAGGCCCTGGGAGTCCGTGGTGACCCGGCATTTGGTGTGTACTCCCATCAAGGCCAACCATGATCCACGGGAGGAATGTTTTAACTTCATCCTGGAGTATCAGGGAAAAACCATCCTGTATGCTACGGATACCGCAGCTTTTCTTCCGCAGACCAAAGAGTTTTTGACGGACTATCGCTTCGATTTGGTTGTGATGGAAGGCACCTTGGGTTTTAACCAAAAGTATGATGCCAGCGTCAGTGGACATAGCAACTTCCACCTCAACAGGGAGACCCGGGAATGGATGCTGAGCAGCAATATGCTGGCCGAGAAAGCCCCTTTCGTCATTACACACACCGGGCCGCATTTTGCGCCTCCCCATGAAGAATGCGCCCCCTTGCTGGCCAAATGGCAGCTCACCTTAGCTCATGACGGAATGACAGTTCACCTTCAGAAACAGGTCTAGAGCGTCGTACTCAGGCCTTTTTTTTGGTAGGAGAAGGATCTGGGGAGATGGTACTAGAAATCTTTCAGGTCCGGTCATAATAGAGATGAACGTAAGGGAAGGGGGGCGGCGCTGTGGTGAAGCGATGGTTTTGCGTGTCCTTGATCCTATTGCTTGTGATCATGGGTGGATGGCAGGTCCAGGCCCGGTCACATCGTTTTGTGGATCTAGAAATCGACGCCAGGGTAGGAGCTGACGGCCTGGTACGTGTGTCCGAGATACATACGGTGCAATTTGATGGGACCTTCACAGGGATGTATCAATGGCTGAATACTCAAAGGGATATTCAAGTGCGTGATGTGGAAGTCCTGGAAGAAGGTGTTCCTTATACGCGGCTGGAAGCGGAGGCTCCAGGGCCTACGGGCACCTTTTTTGTTCAGGACAAAGGAGATCAGCTCCATATTGATTGGAGTTTTGAGGCCACTGACGAGATTCGCCGTTTTGAACTGCGTTATGTGTTGGATAATATTATCCTGAAACACAAGGACGCGGCGGAATTCTACTATCAGTTTGTGGGCAGTTATTGGGATCAGCCCCGGGATCATGTGCGGATTGTGTTATCTCTGCCTACGGGGGCTGCAGCCGATCAGGTGGCGGCGTGGGGATACGGCCCTTCCCAAGGAACTGTGGACATTGTCTCCCCAAGTCAGATCGTCTGGGAAGTGGAGAATCTTAAGGAGCGCACCTTTGTGGAGGGTAGGGTTATTTTTCCCAACGAATTGGTGCCTTTGGGAACCCGCTATACGAACCAGAATCGCCTTGAGGAAATTATCCGGGAAGAAGAGGGGAGAGCGCTGTCTAGGGAGCGCAGGGCCAAGCTTCAAGGCATTGACCCTTACGCCGCTGCTGGGGTGTTTACCCTGGCCTATCTTTGCGTTCTTTTTATCTGGCGTCGGTTTGGTCCGCCGAAAACGGGCTATACCGATCGTTATTACAAAGAGCTCCCGGCCAAGTACCCCCCGGCCGAAATGTCCATTTTGTATCGGCGTACAATCGATGGTCGGGACCTGACAGCTACTTTGCTCGATCTAGCCAGGCGGGGCTTTCTCAAAATCGAAGAGGTTGTGGGTTTACAGGGGAAGGGCAGCGGCAGAGAGTCAAGCTACAAGTTTATCCAGGAAAGCGTCTCCACAGAGCAACTGATGGGACTGCAGCCCTACGAAACCAGGGTCCTGGAGCTGCTTTTCCAGGATCTGAAGGGAAAGGCTGTAACGCTGGAAGACCTCCAGTCGTATGCCAAGGATCAGCCCAAGGCCTTTTCTGCCTTTTGGTCTGCGTGGGTGAAGGATATCAAAGACGCAGCCGAGGGCCGGGATTTCTTTGACCCTAATGCCAAGGGGGTTCTGTGGCTTTTGCTTCCCTCCATTTCCCTACTTTTCCTGGCCCTATTTCCCTTTGCCTACGGAATGTACTTTACTGGGACGGTGAGTTTGGTTATGGGGCTGGCCCTGACGATCGTTGTGGGCGTAGCGTCCGGCCGCCGTTCAGAGCGGGGACACGAGGAGTACACTAAGTGGAAGGCATTTCGCCGCTATCTGAAGGAATCTTCCAGGGTCGAGACGGCCCGGGTTGGCTCTCTAGGGATCTGGGAGACGTTTTTGCCCTATGCCGTTGCTCTGGGCGTCGCGGATCCAATGCTCAAACAGCTGGAGGTCCGTTTTCCCCGTTTGGAGCAGGATGGTTATGCCTTTGGGAGCCATTGGTTCATCTATTACCAGACCGCGGGGATGTACCGTGTCAGCCATATGACGCATATGGTGGAGAAATCCGTGACCCAAATGACTGTATCCCAGTTGAGCGGGGGAACGGGGGGCGGTTTTTCCGGTGGTGGAGGAGGCGGCTTCGGGGGAGGCGGAGGCGGTGTGCGCTAGGTGCAGCCAGAAATTACCCTAGCTCGCATACAGGACCTTGCATCCGAATGTGGAAGTGATCGGTTTGAGGAGCGATGAACATGAACAAGATAGGTCATAGACTAGGGGTTTTATTCTTGGTATGCGCCTTTTTCTTGGGAACCACCAATGGGTTTGCCTTGGGCCATGTCCAGGAGGAAAAGGTAGTTGTGCTGGACTTTTTAGCCCTGGATGATCAGGGCGATTATATTGACACCAGAAATCTAAGCGTGGCGGACTTGACGAATCTATCCCGTGTCATGTCCCAAGGGATTGCCGCTAGATTAGTGCAGTATGGCGAGTTTGAGGTGCAGGACAGTATTTCCTTAGGCCAGGCCCTTGATGAGTTGGGCTTCGCCTTTGATACTTCGGCCTGGGATCGTGCCGAGGCGGTTTTAACCGCGGGCCTCGCCGATCAGGTTATTACAGGTTCCATCACTCTGCTGCAAAATACGGCGGTCATTGGGGTGCAGCGTTTTCAAATGCAAGATGCGCGTTTGCAGCTGGTGGGATCCGCCATGGGTTCTGCCCCGAAGATCTCGGATGCACCACAATTGGTGGATAGTCTCGTGACGAGCCTATTCCCTGCAGAGGTACAAGTGATAGAGCGCTCTGTTGAACAGGTGTTTGCCGTTCCCGGTCAGGTCCGGCTGAACTTGGGCCAATCCAAACAGATCGAAGTCTATGCCTTGGATGCTCTGGGACGACCGGTGGCCAATCCCCAGTTTTTGTTCTTTTCCAGTGAAGAATCGAAGGTTTCTGTGGACGAGCATGGGGTCGTGACAGGTCTTCAGCCAGGCGCGTCCACCATTACGGTGAGGGCGATCAGCCGCACAACTCGATCTGGCTCTCCAGCCACGATGAACGTGACAGTATTGCCGCCCACCTTTGGGATTCGTGTCGGTAGCCTCTTAACCCGGCGAGGCGAGGTCGAGGGGTTTCCTGTGCGCATCGGTCTCAGATTAACTCCCACCATCGATCAAAAGGGGAGCCAGACCGTACCGCCAGCGATAGCTGATGCTCCGACTCCGACCGGTCCGACGGAGAGTTCTAATCCATTGTCCATGATCTCCTCGTTTTTCGGCTCCATGCTCACAAATGGCCTCATGACAATTGACTTGGACTTGGATCCCTCCAGTGAGCTCTTGGTCTCTTTCAGCGGTGTGCAGCGCTCGGCCGGGGGATATTTAGGGACAGGCGTTGGCTACGTAACTCCTTTGGATGATATGGAGTCGCAGAGAGGTTTTGTACTGCGCTTCACTGCCGGTACGCAATATCGTGCCACCAACAGGATGTCCATTCCTGTGGAGGCAGTTGTCGATGCCATTTTCCCGACGGCCAGTATTCTCAATCCCACCTTCAGGATTGGCATCAATCTTGGTTTGGATCTGTTTCCTTAGAGGACGAAAACCCGAACGATATTTGGTGTTCCTCTGAAATCGTTCGGGTTTTCGTTGACAGGGAAGTTCCACATTGATAGAATGAAGATGAGAATTAAACATGGTTAGCCCCTATATAATCGCGGGAATATGGCTCGCAAGTTTCTACCCAGAGACCGTAAATCACTGGACTATAGGGGAAAGTTGACGATCCTGCTCTGGGCTGATGCTTTCCCTTGCGTCTCCCGGAGTTTCTATTTTCTAAATTGAAGAGGAGGTTTAGGTGTGCAACCAAGAGTAGGAGTTGTCATGGGGAGTGCCTCAGACTGGGATACGATGCAAAGGGCTTGCGCGGTCCTGGACGAACTGGGGATTGCTTATGAAAGACAAGTTATTTCTGGCCATCGCACTCCAGACTTGACCTTTACGTATGCCCAAGAAGCAAGGCAAAGGGGTCTAGAAGTGATCATTGCTGGGGCGGGATTAGCAGCACACCTCCCTGGAATGCTGGCAGCGAACACAATATTGCCTGTGATCGGCGTGCCTCTCGAGGCGGGCCCCCTAAACGGTTTTGATGCTCTTCTGTCCATCGTGCAAATGCCGGGAGGTATTCCCGTTGGTACTATGGCCATTGGCCAACCCGGGGCCGCCAATGCTGCCTGGTATGCAGCGGCAATTCTCAGCCTTGGTGATCCTGACCTGGCTGCTCTGCTGGAGGCAAAAAGGGAAGCCATGTCCCAGGCGGTGCAAGCTAGTAATTCCAAACTAGGATAGGAGCGACGGCCATGATTGAACGTTATACTCGCAGCGAGATGCAGGGCATTTGGTCAGAGGACAATCGCTTCCGAGCCTGGCTTGAAGTGGAGATCCTGGCCTGTGAAGCCTGGGCCGAGCTTGGGGTGATTCCCTGGGACGATGTGCAAAAGATTCGAGAAAGTGCCAGCTTTGATCGGGTCCGTATTGCAGAAATTGAGACCCAAACCCGCCATGATGTGGTTGCTTTTACCCGCTCCGTGGCAGAGTCTTTAGGGGAGGAGGGCAAGTGGATTCATTATGGCCTTACTTCCACAGATGTGGTGGACACAGCCAACTCCTTTCTGCTAAAACAAGCGAATGCCGTATTGCGGCGGGACCTATCCCATTTCAGAGACGTTCTCCAAGCCAAGGCCCGGGAACACAAATACACTCTGATGATGGGGCGTACCCATGGCATCCATGCTGAGCCAACAACATTTGGGCTCAAACTCGCACTGTGGTACGCCGAGATGGGCCGGAACATAGAACGTTTCGAGGCGGCCGCGGCCCAGATCGAGGTCGGTAAGATCTCCGGCGCCGTTGGAACCTACGCTAATATCGATCCCTTCGTGGAAGAGTATGTCTGCCAGAAGCTTGGTTTGACACCGGCCCCAATTTCCACCCAAACCCTGCAGCGGGATCGCCACGCCCACTACATCAGCACCCTCGCTTTGATTGCCACGTCCATTGAGAAATTCGCAACCGAGATCCGAGCTCTGCAAAAGAGCGAAGTACGGGAGGTGGAGGAATACTTTTCACCCGGTCAAACCGGATCCTCAGCCATGCCCCATAAACGCAACCCCATTGGTTCGGAGAACATGAGCGGCCTGGCACGGGTTGTGCGGGGATACATGCTCACCGCCTATGAGAATGTCAGCCTCTGGCATGAACGGGATATCTCCCATTCCTCGGCCGAGCGCATCATTTTACCGGATGCCACCACTTTACTGAACTATATGCTCAATCGGTTCGCCAAGATCATCGAGGAGCTCACCGTGTTTCCGGCCATGATGGCAAAGAATATGGATCATTCTCTAGGGCTGGTCTTCTCCCAGCAGGTGCTGCTGGCCCTCATCGAGGGGGGATTAACGAGAGAGGAGGCCTATGACCTTGTGCAACCCCTGGCGATGCAGGCATGGAGGGAGCAGAGTTCCTTCTTCGATTTGGTGTCAGCGGATCCAGGAGTCACCAGGGTACTATCCCGGGAAGAGATAACAGGCTGTTTTGATCCTGGTTATCACAGCAAGTATGTGGACTTGATTTTTCAGCGCTTAGGATTATGAGGGGGACAAATCCAAATGACGGAAAAACAGTATCAACCTAGTGCAGAACAGGTTTGGCAGGAAAAGCTATATGCCGACATGGGTTTGACCGAGGAGGAATACCGACGGATTCAAGACCTCTTGGGCCGGCTGCCAAACTACACGGAAGTAGGTCTCTTTTCTGTTCTCTGGTCGGAACACTGCAGTTACAAGAATTCTAAGCCCATCCTAAAAAGGCTCCCCACCAGCGGACCGCAGGTACTGCAAGGTCCAGGGGAGGGGGCGGGAGTGGTGGATATCGGCCACGGACAAGCCTGTGTCTTTAAAATTGAGAGCCATAACCATCCATCCGCTGTGGAACCCTTTCACGGAGCTGGAACGGGTGTTGGAGGAATTCTGCGGGACGTGTTCTCCATGGGAGCGAGGCCCCTTGCAGTCTTAAACTCCCTGCGCCTTGGGGAGCTTGACAACGAGCGCAGCAAGTATCTATTTCGGGAAATCGTGGCAGGGATCGCCCACTATGGCAATACAGTCCAGGTGCCCACCGTGGGAGGCGAAGTACAGCATGACCCCTGCTATGAGCACAATCCACTGGTGAACGCCATGGCTGTTGGTTTGGTGCAGCATGGGCAGATCCAAAAGGGCTTGGCTGCGGGTGTGGGCAACTCCGTGATCTATGTGGGGGCGCCGACCGGAAGGGACGGCATTCATGGCGCCACCTTTGCCTCCGTCCAATTCGACAGTGATGAGCAGAGAGAGCCTGTGGCCCTGCAAGTGGGCTATCCCGAAATCGGCAGGCGCCTGATGGCAGGTTGTCTTGAGGTGGCCTGTGCATCGGCCCTCGTGGGCATGCAGGACATGGGAGCAGCTGGACTAACCAGCTCTTCCGCGGAAATGGCTAGTAAGGCCGGGACGGGGATTGAACTGAACTTAGATTTGGTTCCCCAAAGCGAAGCGAATATGACGGCCTATGAGATGATGCTTTCGGAATCCCAGGAGCGCATGCTGCTGGTGGTGGAAAAGGGACGAGAGGCGGAGATTATGGATCTGCTCAAAAGGCATGATCTTGATGCCGTCGTCATTGGTAAGGTGACAGATGATCAGATGCTGCGCCTCTGGCACTTAGGGGAAGTGCGGGCAGAAGTGCCCGTGACCGCGCTTGTGGATCATGCTCCCGTCTATCATCAACCGTCCCGAGAACCTGCTTATTACCGAGAGTTTCAGGCTATGGAGCCTTGGGTTCCCCAGATCTCTGATCTTAAGGAAACATACCTCCAGTTACTACAAAGCCCAACGGTGGCCAGTAAAGCTTGGGTGTATGATCAGTTTGCTGCGGGCGAAGGCATCTTGCTTGGAGCAGGTTCGAATGCGGCTGTTGTGGCCATTCCAGATAGCGACAAGGCCTTGGCCCTGACGACAGACTGCAATTCCAGGTATATCTATCTCGACCCTTACCTGGGGGGAGCTATGGCAGTGGCTGAGGCGGCCCGCAATATCGTCTGCTCCGGCGGCAAACCTTTAGCTATCACCGATGGACTCAACTTCGGCAGCCCTTACAAGCCGGAGATCGTCTGGCAGTTGGAAAGGTCGGTGGAGGGTATCAGTGCCGCCTGTAACGCTTTGGATACCCCCGTTGTTGGCGGAAATGTCTCTCTTTCCAATGAGACGGACGGAAAGGCCATCTATCCCACTCCCATCATAGGCATGGTGGGGCTTTTGGAGCAGCGCTCCTTGTTGACCACGAAGGATTTCAAACAGAGCGGTGATTTGATCTACCTGGTGGGCAGCACCAAAGCGGAGTTCGGAGGCAGTGAGCTGCAAAAGATGCTGGAGCGAGACATCTTCGGTCGCCCGCCTCAGCTTGACTTAAGTCTCGAGCAATCACTGCAAGCCCAAGTGAGTGAGGCCATTGGCGCTGGCTTGGTTCAGTCCGCAACCGACCTCTCCGAGGGGGGCTTGGCTGTGGCTTTGGCGGAGTGTCTAGTAGATAGCCATCTAGGTGCCTCTCTGGACTTGGGCGATGATCTGGCTAGTGCACTTTTTAGCGAGTCCCAGTCACGCTTTCTGCTGTCGGTGAAACCGCAGGACCGAGCTGGCTTCGAGGATCTGGTGGATGCAACCTTGCTTGGGTCTGTTACGGAGCAGCCTGTCTTGTCCATCACATCCCAAGGGAAACCCGCTTTGGAAATAGATACGGCAGAGATCGCTCAAGTATGGAAAGGAGCCATAGCATGCTTGCTGAGCTAAGGGGCTTACAGGAAGAGTGCGGGGTTTTTGGCATCTGGAATCATCCTAGAGCTGCTCAGATGACCTACTATGCCCTCCATAGCTTGCAGCATCGCGGCCAGGAAGGAGCTGGAATCGCAGCCACGGACGGAAAGTCCCTGCTCATTCGCAAAGGCCAGGGCTTGGTGGCAGAAGTCTTTAACGCGCAGTGCATGGAAAAGCTGCAGGGGTCCGGAGCGATCGGTCATGTACGTTACTCTATTGGAGGAGTTAACGGATTCGAGAATGTGCAGCCCCTTCTGTTCCGATCCCAAAGCGGCGATATCGCCATGGCGCACAATGGGAATATTACCAATTCCAGAGTACTGCGGGGCGCCTTAGAAGAGGCGGGAAGTATCTTCCAGACGGCCGCCGATGCAGAAATCCTGGCCCACTTGGCTCGGCGGGGAGGCCCGGGAGCGGTTCCCCACCAGATGATGGGGGCACTCGAGCAGCTCGAGGGAGCCTACGCTTTTGTGATCCTGACAGAGAATGCCCTCTATGCGGCGTTGGATCCCTATGGGCTGAAGCCCCTGGCACTCGGTAAACTAGGCGACGGCTATGTAATCTCCTCGGAAACCTGTGCCTTTGATCTGATTGGCGCTCGATTCCTACGTGATGTGCAGCCGGGGGAGTTTTTGACCATCAACCATCAAGGTGTGCAGAGTGCGTTTTTCGCCGCCAGTCCCAAGCGTGCTCTGTGCAGCATGGAATACGTCTATTTTTCCAGGCCTGACAGCAATTTACGGGGCCTCAACGTTCATACCGCCCGCAAGAGGTTGGGTAAGGCCTTGGCCAGAGAACACCCGGTTGGGGCCGATGTGGTCACAGGCGTACCCGATTCGAGCCTGTCTGCAGCCATTGGCTATGCAGAGGCCACAGGCATCCCCTACGAGCTGGGCCTAATTAAGAGCCGCTATGTGGGGCGCACCTTTATTGAACCCTCTCAGTCGCTCCGGGAGCAAGGCGTTAAGCTCAAACTCTCCGCGGTCCAGGGCGTTGTGGAAGGCAAAAGGGTGGCCATGGTTGATGATTCCTTTGTGCGCGGTACCACCAGCCGCCGCATCACTATGATGCTGAAGGATGCGGGAGCTACAGAGGTTCATGTCTTGATCGCTTCACCAACCATTCAGTACCCCTGCTTTTACGGGATGGATATCCTTAGCACAGATGAGCTGGCGGCTGCACGCCATGATTTGGAGGAGCTACGGATCATGATTGGAGCAGATTCCTTGCGGTTTTTGAGTGTAGATGCGATGCAGGAGGTCTTTGGCGTCGGTCTCTGCGCAGCCTGTTTTACTGGAGAGTATCCCATGGGAGGGGGTGGGCACAGTGTCGCAGGCCTATAAACAGGCTGGAGTGGATCTTGAGGCCGGTTATGCCAGCGTGGAGCGGATCAAAAAGCATCTGGAGCGAACGAAGCGCCTGGGCGCCACCGGGTCGGTGGGTGGTTTTGGGGGTCTCTTTGACCTAGGCGTCCTGGGTTTTAGGCATCCGGTTCTGGTCTCGGGCACAGATGGTGTAGGAACAAAGATTATGCTGGCCTTCCTTTTGAACAAGCACGACACAATTGGCATTGACGCCGTGGCCATGTGCGTCAATGATGTGCTGGTCCAAGGAGCTGAGCCCTTGTTTTTTCTGGATTATATTGCCTGTGGCAAAAATGATCCGCAAAGAACAGAAGAGATTGTGGCCGGTGTGGCCGAAGGATGCGTTCAAGCTGGTTGTGCCCTGATTGGGGGGGAAACTGCGGAGATGCCTGGTCTCTATGGCGAAGGGGAGTATGACTTGGCCGGCTTTGCAGTCGGTGTTTGCGAAAAAGACAGGCTTGTGGATGGCCGAACGATCCTACCCGGTGATGTTTTGTTAGGCCTTCCCTCCAGCGGTCTGCACAGTAATGGTTATTCCCTGGTACGCAAGGTGATCCTTGACGAGCAGAAGATTTCGCTCGAGGACGATGTTCCCGAACTTGGACAGAGCTGGGGCGCAGAGTTGCTGCAACCCACAAGGATCTATGTGCGGCCGCTCCTGCCTTTGCTCAGGGAGGGCAGGCTCAAGGGTCTGGCTCACATCACAGGAGGAGGCTTCATAGAGAACATTCCCCGGATGCTTCCCAAGGGTCTTGGCGCCACTTTGCAGCTTGGCTCCTGGGAAATGCCGGCTGTATTTGGCCTCTTGGAAAAACTAGGGGAGATTCCTTCCCAGGAGATGTACAACGTGTTTAACATGGGGGTTGGGATGGTGCTGGCCGTTGCGCCAAGCGAGGTGGACGATGTTCTAGGGCACTTCCAGGCCTGGGGAGAGACGGTGTACAGAATAGGGGAAGTGATAGTGGATGAAGGAGTTCATCTGGTATGACGCCCATCGCTGTGTTCGCATCGGGCTTTGGTTCTAACTTACAGGCCATTTTGGATGCTGCGGCCCAGGGCCGGTTACAGGCCAAGATTGAGCTTGTGGTATCGGATCGCGCCAAAGCGTATGCGCTGGTGCGTGCCAAAGAAGCGAGTATTCCTGCCTTTGTTTTTAACCCCAGGGATTATGCCAGCAAAGCGGACTATGAGACGATGCTTGCAGCCAGGCTAGGGGAGCTCGGGGTGGAGTATCTGGTGTTGGCGGGCTACATGCGGCTGATCGGTCCCACATTGCTTGAACGGTACCCCAACCGGATCATCAACATCCATCCGTCGCTTCTGCCGCTCTTTCCAGGTAAGGACGGGATTGGCCAGGCTCTGGCCGCGGGGGTGACAGAAACCGGGGTCACAGTGCATTATGTGGACGAGGGAATGGACACGGGGCCAATTATTGCCCAAAAACGCGTTCCAGTACTTCCGGGGGAGGAGAGGTCCAGCTTAGAGAGGAGAATTCACGGGGTGGAGCATCGCTTGTATCCCAGGGTTTTACAGCAGATTTTTTCACAGGAGGGGACCAAATGCTAAGGCGAGCGTTGATTAGTGTTTCCAACAAAGAGGGGTTGGCTGAGTTTGCCAAGGAGCTAGCTGCACTAGGTTTTGAACTAATTTCCACGGGCGGTACGGCCCGAATCCTGAGGGAGGCCGGGCTTTCCGTTGTTGATGTGGAAGCGGTCACAGGTTTCCCGGAAATCCTGGATGGACGGGTGAAAACCCTGCATCCCAAGATTCACGGAGGACTTCTGGCCAAACTGAAGAAACCCGAACATCGGCAGACGCTCCAGAACTACGAGATTGCACCCATTGAACTTGTCTGTGTCAACTTATATCCGTTCCAGGCCACCATCAGTCGACAGGACTGTACCTTGGAAGAGGCCATCGAAAACATTGATATAGGTGGTCCTTCTATGTTGCGCTCAGCCGCCAAAAACCATGAGCATGTGGCGGTTGTGGTCGATCCCTCGGATTACGATTGGGTGCTAGACGGCTTGAAGCAGGGAGGGCTAGATGGCGCCGCCCGGCGCAAACTGGCCGCTAAGGTGTTCCGGCATACGGCCGCCTATGACGCTTTAATTGCCAAGTACCTGACGGAGTTGGCAGGGGAGACATTCCCAGAGCAGCTCACTCTGACCTATGAACTGGAACAGAATTTGCGCTATGGGGAGAACCCCCAGCAGCAGGCGGCGTTTTACCGGACGCCCTTGGCTCCCGCCACTTCACTCGTCCACGCTAAGCAGCTGCAAGGCAAGGAACTCTCCTACAATAACATCAACGACGCCAACGCCGCTATAGGACTTCTGGCCGAATTCTCCGAGCCCTGCGCCGTTGCTGTCAAACATATGAATCCCTGTGGAGTGGGGGTAGGAGAAAATCTAGAGGAAGCATTTTCCCGGGCCTTCGCCGGTGACCCCGTTTCCATTTTTGGAGGGATCGTTGCCCTGAATCGTCCTGTAGATGTGCTTACAGCACAGAAACTCCACAAAGTCTTTTTGGAAATCATCATTGCTCCCTCCTTCGAACCAGGCGCCTTACAGATCTTGCAGGACAGGAAAAATCTGCGTCTCCTCAGTCTGGACATGGGGGAGAAAGAGACCGGGGCTTTAACGTATGTTTCTCTGCCGGGAGGTATGCTCACCCAGACAGCCGATGATCTAGACGTGGACGATGGAGACCTTAAGGTGGTGACAAAACGCGCGCCAACAGCCGAGGAGCTCGCCGCTCTCAAATTCGGCTGGAAAGTATGTAAGCATGTGAAGTCCAACGCCATTGTGGTCAGTAATGATGCCATGACTTTGGGGGTTGGAGCGGGGCAGATGAATCGGGTTGGTGCGGCGGAAATTGCTTTGCGCCAGGCCAAGGGTAAGGCCCAGGGTGCCTGCTTGGCCTCGGATGCCTTCTTCCCCATGGACGACACGGTGGAGTTAGCTGCCCAGGCGGGAATCACCGCCATCATTCAACCTGGAGGATCCATTCGGGATCAGGATTCCATTGACAAAGCGGATCAATATGGAATAGCCATGGTGTTCACTGGCCTGCGCCACTTTCGACATTGAGGGAGGTACCATCCATGAAGATATTGGTGGTGGGTCGGGGGGGACGGGAACACGCCCTCTGTGAAAAGATAGCCTCAAGCCCTCTTGTTGACAAGGTCTTTGTGGCGCCGGGCAATCCCGGCATGCGATCGGTGGCCATAACCGTGCCCTATTTGGAGGATGATCAGCAGGGGCTTGTTCGTTTTGCCAGGCAACACAATCTGGACTTGGTTGTAATTGGACCGGAAAAACCCTTGGTGGACGGTCTGGCCGATCGTTTCCTCGAGGAGGGGATTCCTGTTTTCGGCCCAAGTCCAAGGGCTGCACAGATTGAGGGCAGTAAGTCGTTTGCCAAGGCTCTCATGGCCAAGTACGGCATTCCCACGGCAGATTACCGGGAATTCACCGCTTACACTGAGGCCAGGTCCTATCTAGAGCAATCGCCTGTTCCTATTGTGATTAAGGCCGACGGTCTGGCCGCGGGCAAGGGAGTTGTGGTGGCACATACAAAGAGGCAAGCCCAGGAGTCCCTGGAGGAGATGCTTCAGGGCAAGAAGTTTGGGGAAGCTTCATCCAAGGTGATCATCGAAGAATGTTTGCAGGGTGAGGAGTTCTCGCTGATGGCCCTAGTCCAAGGTGAGCTCGTTGTTCCCCTGGATGTGGCCCAGGATCACAAGAGGGCCTTGGACGGAAATCAGGGTCCGAATACAGGAGGGATGGGAGCATACTCTCCCGTTCCCCAAATTCCATCGGGTGTGGTTGAACAGGCCATCGCAGAGATTCTAGAGCCGACAGCCAAAGCCCTTGTGCTGGAAGGGAGGCCTTTCACGGGGGTCCTGTATGCGGGATTAATGCTGACCAGCGAGGGGCCTAAAGTGATTGAGTTTAATGCCCGTTTCGGTGATCCAGAGACCCAGGTGTTGCTGCCCCGTTTGGAGTCGGACTTGGTCGCGGCTATGCTCGCAGTTTTAGCCGGAGAGAGGCCCAAGCTCAAGTGGAGTTCCCAGGGTATGGTCGGGGTGGTGGTGGCCAGCAAGGGCTATCCAGGTCCTGTCCAAGGAGGAGTTTTGCTTCCTTCGTTCCGCTTTGAGGGCGGGTCTGTGTCCGTCTACTATAGCGGGGTGGCTGAAAAGGAAGAAGGGCTCGTTAGCGCCGGAGGACGGGTGTACCTCGCAGGATGCCTGGGAGATAACCTGAGGGAGGCTCAACAGAAGGTGTATGACTTCTTATGTCAGTATGATCAACCAGAGTTCTTCTACCGTAGGGATATAGGGCAGGCTTGCCTTGATTCAGCCGCAGTGCAGTCAGGGTCAGATCAAGAAGAGCCGCGCTAATGGCACGGCTCTTTTCCTATTCATTGTCGCGGCGATGCTTGCGCAGATTCTCCCGGATTTCTGTAAAAACTGAGGCCATACCCAGGATGAATCCGGCGAAGGTTACGCCATAGGCGATCAGATAGAGCTCAATGACTTGGGGAATCAACTCCAAGACCATGGCAAAGATCGCCAACCAGCCTAGGATGGCCAAGGCGGCGCCAATGAGGATATGGCGTGTGGTGCGTCGCACTAGACCTCATCCTTGTAAAGCCAACACGCGGCCGCATGGTCTTCCTGTACCCAGAATTCCGGCGGTATCTGCACATCGCAGAGTCCCTTGATCATTTTCCGGCAGCGGGGATGGAATCTGCACCCCGGGGGCGGATTCATCAAGCTAGGCGGTTCGCCTGCAGGTACATCCTTAAAGGTTTTCAGGTTTTCTGCATCAGGATCCGATGTCGCTTCAAAGAGTGCCGCTGTATAGGGATGGAGAGGCTGTTCGAGCAAGGCGGCCGTGGACGACTTTTCGATGATCTTCCCGCCGTACATGGCAAATATGCGCTCCGAGAAGTACCGTACTGTGGAGAGGTCATGGGTAATATAGAGAATGGCCAAATTGTGCCTTCTCTGCAGCGCTTGTAGCAACTGGAGAATCTCTACCCGGACCGAAGCGTCCAGCATGGATACGGGTTCGTCGGCAATCAGCATCTTGGGCTCCAAGACCATGGCCCGTGCGATCACCAGGCGCTGCTGCTGTCCACCACTGAGCATGTGGGGGAATTTCGGCAAAAAGTCCTCGATGGGTGCCAATTTCACTTCTTCCAGGACCTGTCGGATGCGCCTTGTTTGCTCTGCTTTGTCCCTGACGCCGTTGATTTTCATGGGCTCTTCCAAGATGCGTTTCACCGTCATAAATGGAGGCAGGGCACCATAGGGGTCTTGCTGGATGTAGCCGATATTGGAACGATAGCGTTTCCAGCCTTCCTTGTCCAAGGTGCTCAGATCTTCATCATCAAAGAAGATAGAGCCTTTCGTGATGTGGTTGATGCCCAGGATCGTCTTGGCTAGTGTGCTCTTGCCGCAGCCGCTCTCACCTACAATGGAAATGGTTTCCCCTGCATATAGTTCAAAGGAGGCCCCATCTAAGGCTCGCACATCGCCCGCTTTAAAAAAGCCCATACGGCGTACCTCAAACCAAGTGTGGAGATCCTCAACGCGAAGAACCGCCTTTTGTTGTGTTGGTTGTTCCTCTGGTAAAGTCCTTGCTAGACTAGGCATGTTTCACCTCTCCCGTCTCCTCAAATAGCCAGCACTGCACCGTGGACCCGTTCTCCAGGTATGTGGTGTCGGGCTGCATAGAACACTTTTCGAATCGCTTTTCGCACCGCTCTGCAAAGCGGCAGCCGGTAGGCGGATTGATCAGGGAAGGGGGCTGCCCTGGAATGAATTCCAGTTCTTTGTCCTCCCGCAGCGTTGGTACGCTTGCCATCAATTTCTGAGAATAGGGATGGTGTGCGTCTGTATAGAAGTACTGGGCAGAACTGTATTCGACCATCTTCCCAGCGTACATAACGGCAATTTCATCAGCCAACTCACTGGCGGTTCCGATATCGTGTGTAATCAGAATAAAGGTTGCATCTGTCTGTTGTTTGACCCGCTTGAGTACATTCATCAAGTTGGCCTGGGACAGCAGATCAAGGGCGGATGAAGGTTCATCAAGTACGATCAGCTTAGGATTTGATGCCAAGGCCATGGCAATGATGGCCCTCTGCCGCATTCCGCCGCTCAATTCAAAGGGGTAACGCTGCAGGAAGTCGACGGGTAGACCCACAATCTCAAAGACTTCAGCAACTCGGGTTCTAGCCTGCTGCCTGCTGATTCTTTCATGAATTAACAGAGGCTCAACAAGCTGGTCCTCAATGCGGATCACGGGGTTGAGAGAGTTCATAGAAGCCTGGGGAACCGAGGCAATATTATGCCAGCGAATCTCCCTGCGAAACTTCTCGTCATCGTATTTCATAATGTCCTGCCCATCAAAAATGATGGAGCCCGTGTACGTAGAAATGTTGCGGGGCAAAAGGCGCAGGATGGCTTTGGCCAACGACGTCTTTCCACAGCCCGATTCGCCGACTACGGCTAGGGTATGCCCTGCTCTCAGTTGAAAGCTCACATCATCCACGGCCTGGACGGGTCCTGCCTGGGTGCGGAAGTACAGTTTTAAGTTCTGAACATCAAGCACAATCTTCTTGTCACGAGTACTCATACTATATCCCCCTTAGACGTGGGTTAAAGATACGGTCGAGGGCGAAGCCCAGCATGGCAAATCCAAGTCCAGCTAAAATGAGCAGGAAGGCTGGCTCCAAAACCCAATAAAAGTAACCGTTGAATAATGCGCCATTGGTTTGGGCATCATTGAGAAGTTTACCCCACGTAGGCAGCACAGGATCGCCAAGACCGAGTACAGCCAGCGTCGCTTCTAAGAACACGAAAGCGGGTACTTGGGTCACAAATCCCGGAATCAAAGTTGGGATGATCTTGGGAATCATGTAACGGACAATAATTCGGCCATTACCTGCACCGTAGGCTCTGGCGGCATCAATATAACCCGATTCCTTAACTTGCAGGAACATGGAGCGATAACTGAGGATGCCCGAACCGAAGATTCCCAGGAGAATCACGACACTCAACATCACCCAGATACTTCGGGAGTAGAACAGCCCGACCATGATCAGAATGGGCAAGAGGGGCAGGATCATCACTACCTCATTGATTCTCCGAATCAGCCAGTCGACCCAGCCGCCAAACCAGACCGAGGCAGCACCCAAAAACATGGTGACGATGGAGGATCCCACTGCCGCCACTAAGCCAAAGGATAGGGCCACAGGTGTACCCCAAAGCAGGGCGACTGTAATGTCCCTGCGGCGGTGGTCGGTTCCTGCCAGGCCATGCAGCTGGCCATATACCACAAGGGTAGCATCGACGGTAGAACCCTCTTCAAAGATGAGACCTTCACCCACCAACTGGTAGGTACCCTTGAGCACCTTGTTTGGATCTGCGGGGTCGGCAAAAAGTCCCTTTTCTGGTAAGGCTCCGCCAAGTCTGCGTTGAATGCGCGTATCTTGGGAAATGGAGAAATTCTCATTGGTGCGAACAGCGAGCTCGCCTAGCTGGATCTCCCGTCCATCGGGAGCGATCCATTTCATGGCCACGTTAGGACGGGCCGAAGCGAAGGTGGCGTTCAAAAAGACCGATATTTCCGAGGGAAATCCGTCATACTGGTAATCGAATTCAAACAGGAAATCCGATGTAGCGACCCCGCCACCAAGGTCCACAATGGATTTCAGGTCGGGATTGTCTTCTGTCGTCATTCTCATTGTGACGGGTTGCTTCTCCTGATAGAAGTAATTGAGCCATGCAGGGCGAGCATTACGCGGTGTTTGTACCCAGACATTGTCCGCACCCCGCCAAAGCCGAACCGCTTCTCCGTAGGGTATGGCGATCATCGCATAGATAGCCATAAAAATCAAGAGTAAGATGATGATGCTTCCGACAACCGCCGATGGGTAGCGCTTCATCTGGTGAAATGCATTGCTTAGGGTCGCTTTCATGACCTCGTTCCACCTCCACCGATTTTCACCCTGGGGTCAACCAAGGAGTATATGATATCCAGCAAAAAGATTGTGAGAGCCAAGAGATAAGCATAGATTACGGTTGTAGCCACAATGACCGGCGTGTCAAAGAGGTTAATGGCCTGTTGTGTCAAGCGGCCAATACCGGGCCAGTTAAACACCGTCTCAAAGACGATAGCCCCTGTCCACAGACTAATGATCGTCAGCATGAAGCTGGTGATAATGGTGGGTAGGGTAGGTCGAAGGACATAGCGGCGTTCGATTTCCCGATCCGACAGTCCTTTAGCCTTGGCCATCTCGACGTAATCTTCGCTGGAGTAGATCAAGAAAAATGTCCGCCGGGAATATGCTCCGGAGAAAATGGAAGAAATCAATAGAGCAGTCACCGGTAGAATCATGTGTTTCGCAATACTAAGAATGCGGGCTAAGGTATCCTGCGGCGGTGGTGCAGCAACCATACCACCAAAGGGCAGCCACCCAAGGACGGCAGCAAATATGAGAATGAGAAACATGCCGTAGAACCAAGCAGGTGCCGAACTGGTGGGTGCCATGCCAATGATGAACTTGTCCAAAAGGCTTCCATAGCGGCGTGAAAGAAAGAGTCCCAATGCTAGCGAACTGAAGAAGAGCAAGAGTTGACCGGTAGCCATTAAGAGTAGTGTTGGTCCTAGCCGTTCACCCAGGATATTCCGGACCTGACGAGATCCGCTATCACTGAGGAGATAATCTGCTGATCCAAGGTTGAGTGTGAGGCCGCTCCACAAATACTCAAAGCTTCTCACCGCGAAGGGGCGATCGAGTCCCAATTGCTGTATGCGAACAGCCACTTGATCGGCTTCAAGTTCGCGCCTTTCTTGGAGTGTCAAGAATTGCATTTCTTGATCCCCTGCCATTTGTAAGGAAACCTGTTCGCGGATTTGGCCCTTCCGCATTTCGTCAACATAGCCGCCGCCGTTAGCGATTAGAATGGCTAGGTATACTCCGATCGTAACAGTAACGAGCAAGGTCAGCCCTCGCACGAGTACGTATTTAAGAACACGGCTCAGACTGCTCTGCCTACGTTGGCGCGCTATCGTAGACTGTCCTTGCATAGAGTCGATGTTTTGCATTTCCATACCTCCCGGTATTCATCTGGAACAGAAGAAGTGAGGGCGTGGAGGCCACGCCCTCGCTTGTAAATCAAGCGTTGTGATTATGCCCTTTAGGGAAGTGTCACAAACGTGTGTGCAGTAAACGTTGCAGCAGCTACAAGAGTTGGGAGGACAATGGCTTCGAGTTTGTTGGAGCCGATCGGCAGCTGTTTCGTATCTTCACCGGTCAGCACGATTTCGAACTGTCCCTCACCAACGGCTTGAGCCTGGCCACTGTAGGCCACATTACCGGCAGCATCCAGAACGATGTATTTGACCTCCTGAATGAACTCAGTTGGGTATACTTCGCCTTGGAAGGAAATGTCAACTAGGAAGGAAATTTCCTCTCCTGCTCTGACCCTTGTTCCACCGCTAATTTCTGCTTCGGCGATTCTGGGTTGGTCAAACATGGACCATTTGTCTGCAGGCTCTGAGTATTGCTCAAAGCGCTTCAGATGAACGACCTTCTCCACGGGGTAAACGGCCTCAAGATACATAGGACCATTACCAATCCAGAAGTGGCCTTTCGCTTCATACCAAGCCTTGGCGTTGGCATAGCGAGTTGCGATCTCTTCCTCAGAAATCCACTGACTTAGGAAGTCTGCGTAAGGAAGATAATTGGTCTCGATTGCTTGATCCAAGTATTTGTCGAGGATTGGCAAGCTTGGCCCCATGTTGTAGCCGAGCCATTCGGCATCCAGGGTATTCGCTTTGGATGCTGTAAACGCCAATTCGCCATTTTCCTCAGCCATCATACCCAGAACAAGTGTGTGCCAGGGTTGTGTACCGTAGTTGTAGTACACAGCGAAGATGTCGCCAAGGTTCTGCTCGGCATCAATGTACCAAGACTCGGACCAGACTTCATACACAAACGGATCTTCGGAGATGATTCTCCAACCACGGGCATTGTTCATAGCAGATTTTGTGCTGGATTCTTCTGCCGGGTCAAAAATGTGACTCTCGGGGAATCCGCGGTCCCAACTGAGTACGGTGGATAACATCATATCACCGATTGTGTAGGGGCTGCCATCATGCCAGAGTACGGTGTCAAAGAGGTCATCACGATAGTGAATGACGGTATGACGAGGAGCATACAAACCCTCTGGATAGATTTCATCAACCGTAACCATGCGTCCTAAGGATCCATCCCAGTACAGCCAAGCGTCGCCAGGAACCTTAATCTCAGGTGCGAAGCTCAGTTCTACCCAATCGGAATCAGGAGACTTGGAAACGGGGAGTCCTTCTTCCACAGTAACTTCAATGCGCTCAATACGATGGGGCATGTAGTTACCGGTAAACGGATTGCTGATGAAACCGCGGTCAAAGGTAGCTCTCATTGGCAACTGGTCGAATGTCCAGTTCGAGCCGCCTACGGGGTTCCATGGTTCTACAAGTACTTGCTGCGAACCGATGGTCACAGTACCGCCAATCTCGTCACCGCGGCGAAGCGTGCTGGGCCACAGAGCAGTACTGGATACACCTTGGGCCAAGTCGGAGGCTACACTAACGTCGGCACGACGTGGCACATAAGAGATTTGATCCACAGTGTAAATGCGAGGTGAATCGAGGAATGCAAGTTCCAGAGCACGGGAATAGAGAGCGCCTCTCTCTTCCATGGTCTTGAAGTTCTTGTAGTAGAGCTTCTCAGAGATCTCATCCAGTTCTGGAATTGGCTCGAGTGCCTGCCAGAGTGGCTGGCTCATGGTTCTGCGAGTATACATCTGGTCAAAGATGTGTCCTTGGTCGCGGTATACTGCACCTGCACCCCAACCGCCGGTGTAAGCATGCCATTGACCTAGCCAAGGATCGCCCATCATCCAGATGGGGGAAGCTTCGGCGCCGGTGCGAAGATCCACAGAAGTTTTGAAACCGATCGCCTCTAGCTGATCGGCCAAGTAGTCACCGACAAAAGCACGCTGGTCTTCGCTGCGGGCTAGAATCAGGATCTCAATGGGCTCACCATTGTAAGTCCAAATGCCGTCCACAAGTCTGCAGCCATCGTTCATGAGCTCTTCCCAAATGACTTGCTTCGCTTGCTCAAAGTCATAGGCGTACTTGGACTCGAGGAAACGGGCCGTCTCAACAACGCGGGAATAGTCAACATAGGCATTGTTGAGCATGGTGAACTTAGGTAGGGCTAAGCCGCCATACAGCTCTTGGGCAATGTAGTCCCGATCAATAAGCCAGTTTGTTGCTTCCCGAATTCTCAGGTTGCCGAATGGATTGTAACGGCCATCTTCAAATGTAGGTCCTACGGGGTTCCATGTAATTTCGCTATAGGATCCAAATGTCTGGTAGTAATCCAAGTTTGGATCGTTGAGTATGGTGTTGAATGGAACCGGTTCGGATGATGTTGATGCATAGATATCAATGTCGCCGGCCTGCAAGCGGGAGACAGCAGTGGTTACCGATGGTTCTTCAACGATAATTACTTCATCAACCCAAGTTGCCATACGCTTGTCTTCGGCACTGACGCCAAAGGCCATCGTCAACAACAACATGGTCACTACAACGCTAATCGTTAACTTACGGTTTGACACACAAGTCACCTTCCTTTTCATAAATCTAATGCTGTGTCGTTCTTACTCCATCGCTATCCCGCAGCATCACCCCTTTTGACCAAATTGTTTGAAAATGTAGTATCCATCACAGGACTATCAGTATAGTAATTATGGCTCAAGCGCGAAAATCCTGCAAACAAAAGTCCAATTTCCCAAATGTGAGCAGAAAACCTACTCTGAGTCATGCTCAGGGGATGTTTTCGCCAATGTGTAAGTTCTTCCAGACCAGCTTGTACAGGCTTTTTGCGAATTTCGGAGCAAAAGACGGTCAGGTGACGGCCGACCTCAGCTTGCAGCCAAATGCAGGGCGTAAAGCAGCGGCTGTTTGTAGATCTCCTGCATGAGCTCGCCCTTTCCTAGATGGGCAAAGATACTCTTCATGGGTTTAGCATTGAGCTCGATGATCCAAACGCGCTCTTGATCATCGAGGCAAAGGTCCACACTGATTTCGCCCAGGGAGCCAAGGGATGCTTCCACGATGCGGGCGGCCTCCAGGCTAAGCTCCGTTAGGGTGGGTAGGAGGTGGCGACCGGGAAAGGCCTGCAGCAGAATCTCATCGGTTTCCACAATCGCCTGGCTCACATTGGTGATATAGGAGTAGGATAGGGCTACCCGACTGAGTCGGCCAGACACATGCCAGTTGCCTGCTCCGCCTTTCTGAATCAAAAAACGGATGTCAAAGATTCTCCCCTGCACAGAGGCAAAGGTAACATACTGCTGTACCAGGAAATCATTGTGGGCGAAGGATTCCAGCTTGACCAGAAGGTCTCGTAAGGAAGAAAAGACCGCTACAGGTGAGGTGGTTCCGCAATGCAGATAATAGATCCCCGCCTCCTCTCTCACCAGGTAGATCTGTGTCCCCAGTTGACCGGAGACCGGCTTGACGATCACCTGCTTAAAGCGCTCCAAATAAGCCTTTAGCTGCTTTGGTGTATACAATTCCGTGGCTGGGAGATATGCCTTCAGCTTCGACTCTGCCAGGAGTTGGTGGATGCTCCATTTGTTAAAGCGCGTGATGTGGTTAAAAACCTTGTTCTTGCCGAGGAGGCCTTCCAGTCTGTCCACTACCTTGGGTTTGGGTCCATAGAAGCGGTTGTAGTGGGCCCTGGGAAGGACCACGCTGTCTTCTATCCAAGCCTCACCGGTCCAAAGGAGACCTTGGACTTTCTGGCGTTTCCAGTCAATTCTGTTTGGCGTAACAATCACTAGGCCGATGTTGAGGTCATTGGCAGGTTTTTCGTAGGCTGCTATCGGGAGAAAAAACGGTGACAAGAGTCCGATCCTTCGTTGATTCGACATGGGCTGAACCTCCATTCCCTAGTGCATAGTATCGAAAAGGCGGTTCAGCGTCCCCCATCTTGGCAAACTCAGTACCGGAGCACCATCCCTTTTATCCTACGGCCTTCATATAGTGAATCGAAGGAGGGATGGAAATGGGTTTGAGAGACGTATGCTGCCGTTGTCCTGAAGCCTGGGCAAACTTCATCAACCGTTGGGCCTATATTATACTCGGAGAAGATGAAGGCGGCTTGTTTGATGCAGAATGGCAGCTGATTCAGGTCCAGGAGACCTACTTGGTATTTCGGCGTCCCGTTGTGGATCTCGGTGGATGGCAAAGGGTGATTGTTCCCTGCGCCAAGATTGTAGCCTTGGTCGAGGCTCCAGAGCCGCCGATTCCAGTGAACAATCTGTTGCGATAAGAAAAAGCAGAGGCGAATCCATCCGTGAGGGTGGATTCTCTTTTGGGATCCTATGTGCTAAACTGAAGTCACAATAACAGACAAGGTGGACTGGTAGATGTATGTCGTTTTTCACGCAGTTTCCCGTCTTGCAGACGGAGAGGTTGATTCTGCGACAACTCAGGTATGATGACGGTGCTCAAATTCACGCCTATTTCACCGAGGAGCTGGCCAAGTATTATGACTGGTGGCCAAGGACCATTGCGGATGGTCGCGGTTTCGTACGCTTCTTTAAGACAGGCTATCAAAACGAACAGTCCATCCGCTGGGGGATCACACTGAAACCTGAAGATAAAGTCATTGGGACCTGCGGCTTTAGCGATTTTGACCACTTTTCCCGGGCAGAACTTGGCTATGAGTTGTCCATGGAACACTGGCACAAAGGCTTGATGTTTGAGGCCCTGCAGGCCATCATCCCCTTCGGTTTCGGGGAGATGGAAATGCACAGAATTCAAGCCTCTGTTTTTCCGGCCAACACAGCCTCCATTCGCCTGCTAGAGAAATTCGGATTTCAGAAAGAGGGCATTCTCCGTGAATATACGTATATCAAACACCGTGATGCCTGGGAAGACTGTTTAGTGATGGCTCTGCTCAAAAAGGAGTTTGAAGTGAAGTAGCCGTCTCAAAAAGACCAAGGGAGCACGGCGCATCTGTACTCCCTTTTCTTTTTATAGGGTGTCGAGCACAGCCTGAAGGTCTGCGATAATATCCTCTGGGTCTTCAAGTCCAACGGACAGGCGGACTAGGCCATCGCTGATGCCGCAAAGCTCTCGTTCCTCAGGACTGTAAGGGGAATGGGTCATGGAGGCCGGATGCTGAATCAGGGTTTCCGTATCGCCCAAGCTCACCGCCAAGGTGCAAAGCTGTACACTGTTCATGAGAGTCCGGCCCGCTTCGATACCGCCTGTCAGCTCGAAGGCGATCATTGCTCCTGGCAGACGCATTTGCCTTTTCGCCAGTTCAAACTGGGGAAATGTATTGAGGCCTGGATAATGTACGGCGGCAACGGCAGGGTGTCTCTGCAGGAATTCCGCCACGATCTGGGCGTTTGCGCAATGCCTTTCCATGCGCAGCGCTAAGGTTTTAAAACCCCGGACAATGAGGTAGGCATCAAAGGGGCTCAAGACCGATCCGGTTAGATCTTTCACGCCGAAGTAGCGCACCTGATCCACGAACTCCTTCCTTCCTGCTACGATACCAGCGATCACGTCGCCATGCCCGTTGAGATACTTTGTGGCAGAGTGCAAAACCACATCGGCACCAAGCTCGATCGGTTTTTGCAGGTAGGGGGTGCAGTAGGTGTTATCCACAAAGACCATGCAGCCGGGAATTGTGTGGGCCAGAGCGCAGATCTTGGCGATGTCCGCAATTGTCATCGTGGGGTTAGCCGGGCTTTCGAGGTAGACGACCTTGGTATTGGGCTTGAGAGCCGCCTCCACTTCCTCAAGTCTGCTCATGTCAACAAAGGTTGTCTCAATGCCAAACTTGCTCGCTCCATGTCCCAGGAAGGCAAAGGTGCAGCCATAAAGTGCCTTGCCAGCAACGATGTGGTCACCTGGTTCGAGCACAGTCCAGAAGGCCGATGTGATCGCTCCCATTCCGGAGCCTGTGGTCACAGCGGCCTCAGCTCCTTCCAGCAAAGCGAGCTTTTGCTCAAGTTCGGTGGAGTTGGGATTGCCTAATCTGGTGTAGATGTAGCCCTCTTCCTCTAAGGCAAAGCGTCTGGCACCTTGTTCGGCGCTGGCAAAGCGAAACGTAGATGCTTGATAAATCGGGGTGACCAGCGCCCCAGCCGCATTTGGGCTGTGCCCTCCATGGATCGCTTTGGTGGCAAAACCCATATGTTCTAGGTCCTCTCTCCTCATAACTTCCCTCCGTTTTTACATTTATTTCACCTCTATTATACACTACGCTTCTGTCTTTGGGAAGGAAGAGCACTTGAACCAACAGGATTTCTGGTCTTTCCGGGGTATACTGTACAGTATGTGACTACTGCCGGAAGAGGGGCGATCATGTGTGGACAAGAGTAGGGGCCTACTGGCAAGAGGCAATGAGACTTGCCTGGGATTCGTTTCTGGCAGGCACCGTGCCTGTCGGCTGTGTCATTGTGGACGTGCAAGGTGAGATTATCTCCCGGGGTCGAAATGCCATTTTCGGCTCCATCACCAGCTCGCCCCTGGACGGTACGAATTTGGCCCATGCCGAGATGAATGCCCTTTACCAGTTAAAAAGGGACGATCATCCCCAGATTCGCCAGTATACGCTGTACACATCCTTAGAGCCATGTCCCATGTGCTTTGGGGCCGCTGTGATGATGGGTATTCGGCAGATTCGCTACGGGGCCCGCGATGCCATTGCAGGTTCGGCGGCCTTGCGAAGTGCCACCCCCTATTTGCGCAGCAAGAAAGTCCGGGTAGAGTTGGCCGATCCCAGTCTGGAGGTATTTCAGCTGGCCCTGGTAACCGCCTTTGAACTGCAGCGCAAGCACCGTCGTCAGGCGGAGTTCCTGGCTCTTCTGCGAGGTGATTGCCCGCTGGGCGCTGCGATTGGGACAGAGCTTTTTGGACAGGGTTATTTTGACCGGGCTCGCCAGGCCAATTATACTGTGCAACAAGTATATGATCAGATCATGGACGCTGCCAAGAAGCGTAGTATGAATGAGAACCTAGGGGGAATTGGGTGAAATTTGTGTTGTTTGATCTGGACGGGACACTGCTCCCCATGGATCAAAATGTATTTGTCCGGAGCTACCTGCAGGAATTGTCGGTCAAGGGCGCGCAGCTTGGCTATGGGACACAAAAATTAGTACAGACTGTGATGGCCGGCTTCGAGGTGATGGTGGGCAATGACGGCGCCATGACCAATGAAGGCCGTTTTTGGGAACTATTCTTGGCCACGTATGGAGGCGAACGGGAGAAGCATGAGGCGGTCTTTGTTGAGTTTTACCAGAACGAGTTTTCCAAGGTTTCCCAGGCCACCAACCCAACTCCCATAGCCGACCAGTGCATACGGATTTTGAAAGATAAGGGCTATGAGGCCGTTTTGGCCACCAATCCAGTGTTTCCAAAGGTGGCTACCGAGGAAAGAATGCGCTGGGCCGGTCTTAACCCCGCTGACTTTACCTGGATCACGACCTATGAGAACTCCCGTTTCACAAAACCACATCTGGGTTATTATCGGGAAATCTTGACGAACATCGGTGCAGACCCCCAAGACTGTCTGATGGTTGGCAATGATGTTCAGGAAGACCTCGCAGCACTGAAGCTGGGCATGCAGGTGTTTTTGGTGACCGACGACCTGATCAACCTAGCTGATCAGGACTATTCTGACGTTCCCCATGGCAATCGCCAGGCCATGGTCGGTTATCTTAGGGAGCTGCCTACAAGGAGATGATCAGATGTCCAGACTCGTTGACTTGAGCCATGTATTGCGGGACGGTTCTCCACACTACCCAGGGGATGAGCCTTTTCGTTTGGTGCAGCGCAAGAGCGTGAGCGAGGACGGATTCACATCCTTCCTATTAAAGAGCGGTTTCCATGTGGGCACCCACCTCGATGCTCCTTTGCACTTCTTGGAGGAGGGAGCTATGGTCCAAGACCTTCCACTTGCGACCTTTATCGGCCGGGGAGTTCTCCTGGATGTGCGGGGGCAGTCACTCCTTGGTCCCAAGGTTGAATATGGCTCCTTGGTGACCAGGGGCGATATTGTCTTGCTCTGGAGTGACTGGAGTACTACTTACGGCACAGACGCGTACTACACAGAGCATCCCACTTTACACGAGGGACTGGCGGACTTCTTGATTGAACGAGGCGTTAAGCTGCTCGGACTGGACTTTCCCTCTCCCGACACTGCACCCTTTGCCATTCACAAGAAACTATTGGATGCGGGCATCCCCATCATTGAGAACCTGACCAACCTTGCGGAATTAGCGCCAGCAAGAGCATTTGACGTTATGGCCTTTCCTTTAAAGATCCGTGCGGAAGGATCGCCAGTGAGGGTGGTTGCTCAGATCAACAACTAAGGATTGGGAGGTGCGTCATGCATAGAGCTGAAGCATGGCTGAAGCGCTATGGTCGTCCGTTGGAAGCCGCTCGGTGGGACTTCCTCTTCAGGGGAGGATCTGCTGAACGAGTGCTGCACTATCTGTCTGCATTTCAAAATGAGGATGGAGGCTTTGGACATGGACTGGAGCCGGATTTTTGGCTCCCTGCGTCGTCGCCGATGGCCACTTGGATGGCGGGTCAGATATTAGTTGAGGTGCAGGCGGCTGCCGGTGAGTCCATGGTAAAGAGTATGCTGGACTACTTGATACAGACACCGCAAGTCCAGCCCGGTATGTGGGCCTCGGTTCTGCCGGGGAACAATCAGTATCCCCATGCGCCGTGGTGGCATTGGCAGGAAGATGCCCAGGAGATTTGGATGTTCAATCCCAGCGTGGAACTTGCGGCCCTTCTTCTGCGTTGGTCACCGGAGGGAAGTGTTGGGGCCAGATTAGGCTGGGAGTCTCTCAAAAGGGCCGTACCCCGGGTGATGCAGGCTGCATCCATGGAACGGCATGAGCTTAGCAACTACCGAAAATGTGTAAGTCTCTTGGCCCCTCATAAAGAGCGGTTTAATATCCTAATGGAACATTCCTTGGACGAAGTGCGGCAAAAGTTGGATGCGTTGACCCGCTTCGTAATTGACAAGGATGTCTGCAATTGGGACAAAGGCTATAAAGCGCTACCCCTGGATTTCATCCAGAGTCCCTACGATCCTCTCTATCACGAGTTTCGGGAACTCGTACACGAAAACCTTCGATTCTATCTCGCTCAGCGAACGGAGGACGGTCTCTGGGGCATAACCTGGAGTTGGGTGGACTTTCCCGAAGATTTCGCCGTGGCCCGTCGATACTGGCAGGGTATTCTGGCGGTGGAGCGCTACAAAGTACTTAAGGCCTTTGAGGAGGATCTGGGATGATCAAGGAGTGCCAGGCTTGCGGACAAACGCATCTATTAGCGGCCACTACCGCATCCAATGGAGGGTACGGGCCGAACTTGCTGCCAGGAACCGGGAGCTGGCGGCCGGCCCGGTTTGAGGTCGTTGTTTGCGGCAAATGTGGGTATGTACATTGGTTTGTGCAGAAAGAAGACTTGGATAAGGTGAAGCGATCGAAGCATTTTCGACCCTATAGACCAAGTTGAGACAGATTTTTACACGCTGAGGTGGGTGGTATGGGCTGCTTGCTGCTAGGTGTGCCAATTGTTGTTTAATCTTGGAGGCAGTTGTGACTGGCATCTTCCTGGGAAGGACATCGTCTGAGTCCCGCTCGGCAGGGTTTGAACCTCGCCTTCTTGCTGGTCTTTCTTTGTGGTCCGTCAGCCCAGTTGGAGGGGTAGGTGTCCGCTTCTATGCAGGGCTTCCATCCCACCTTACCCTCCCTCGTTTTTTTGGGAATCTGCCCGCCGGCGTTGGAGTAGGATCGTGTCATATAGACTAACGCAACACATCTTAAAAAGTGGGAGGTCTCAAACGTGGCATTTGACTTCAAGAAAGAGTACAAACAGTTTTATCTTCCTGGTATCCAGCCCGAAATTGTGGAGATACCACCCATGAATTATCAAGCGGTACGGGGGGTGGGAGACCCCAATGAAGAGGGGGGAGACTATCAACGGTCCATTGAGCTCCTTTATGCGGTGGCCTATACCATCAAGATGAGCCACAAGGGAGCGCGCCGCATTGAGGGCTTCTTTGAGTACGTGGTCCCTCCGTTGGAAGGTTTCTGGTGGCAGGAAGGGGTGCATGGAGTTGATTATACCAAAAAGGACGCCTTCCACTGGATTTCCGCGATCCGGCTGCCGGACTTTGTGACCGAAGACGATTTAGAGTGGGCTAAGGACGAGGTCACTCGCAAGAAGAAACTAGACTGCTCCCCGGTTGAGTTCTTGACTGTGAACGAAGGCCTCTGCGTGCAGATCATGCATCTCGGGCCCTTTGACGCAGAACCCAAGACGGTAGCGAGGATGGAGGAGTTCCTGAGAGCAGAGGGGTATCGGAGTGATTTTTCTGATCAGAGGCGACATCACGAAATCTACCTCTCCGATGTACGAAGGGTGACTCCGGACAAGTATCGAACGGTGATTCGCCATCCCATTAGAAGGGGGTAAGGCAAGCAGATGAGGGAGGAACAAGCTGTTCTGCGAACCTTGTGCGGCTGGGCCCAGGAAAGTGCTGCCGTTCGGGGTATGGTCTTAACGAGCTCCAGAGTGGTTCCAGGCTCGGCTATTGACTTTCTCTCTGACTACGACATCGAGCTCTACGTCTCCAATCTAGCCCCTTTTGCGGCCAATGATGATTGGCTGACGTTTATGGGCCCAATTATGGTCCGCTGGCCCTATCAACCCCGTGCCACCGTCCGTGAGGGTTGGATTACACGTCTAGTCTTGTTTCAAGACGGGGTGCGGGTAGATTTCCAGATCACCGCAGACCTCCATGTGTCTGCCGATGCATACCGCAATGGAGGCCGGGTCCTTGTGGACAAGGATAACCTTTTTGCCCACCTTAGGGAACCAAGCTACACGGAGTACTTGGTAAAGAAGCCCACGGCCGAGCGCTATGAAGAGCTTGTCCATGAATTCTGGTGGGATGCCATTTATGTGCCCAAGTATCTTTGGCGCAAGGAACTGCCCTTCGCCAAGTACATGCTCGATCACGTCTTGCGCCATAACTTCTTATATCCCATGATCGAGTGGTATCTAGGCACCATCACAGATTGGACAGCTAACCCCGGTCTGTGGGGGAAGCGGTTCAAACACTATCTAGATCAGGAAACGTGGTGGCAGCTGGAGGCCACCTTCGCAGGGGCAGACCTGGGCGAAAGTTGGCAGGCATTTTTTGCCCTGCTCGATCTGTTCTCCCGATTAGCCAGGGAGGTGGCAGGCCACGTAGGTTTCACCTACCCTGCCAGACTCGAAGACGATGTGAGAGAGTACTGTCTATGGATTTCCCGTCAATAAGGGGTGGATGCTGTGGACGTTTTGGATGTTCATTTCCATGCAGTGGGTACCATCAGTGAAGAAGACATGTCCTATGCAGTCATCGCCGCCAAGTATGGGGAGAAGTGGCTTTTTGTGCGGCAGAAGGCCAGACACACCTGGGAGATTCCAGGCGGACGCAAAGAACCGGGTGAGCTTGTGCTGCAAACGGCCCAGCGAGAACTCTTCGAGGAAACAGGTGCACTTGACTATCGCTTGCAGTCTATTTCCGATTATTCTGTCACCCGGGAGGAGACCCGTCACGGACGATTGTTCTTGGCAGACATATTGAACCTAGGACCTTTGCCCGAGTCGGAAATCGCCCAGATTATTGCGGTGGAGGACTTGCCCGCCCAACTAACCTACCCCGCCATCCAGCCCCTTTTGCTTTGGAAGGTCCAGGAAACCTTGGGCGACATTGTGGAAGTGTCCAAGGAGAACATGTCCCCCTGGGTCGAGATGGGAGTTTCGCTTTGGCCTGATCACTCATTTGAGGAAATGCGAGAGACGTGCGTCTCGATCCTAGACTCCCAAAAGGAAACCGGCTTTCTCTGCCGCCTTTACGGGGAGTATGTTGGCTTCATTAATGTATCGATTCGCGCTGACTATGTGGAAGGCTCGAGTTCCAGCCCCGTGGGCTATGTGGAAGGGATTTATGTGCAGGCGTCCCATCGAAAGCGGGGGATTGCGAAAAGGCTCCTGCAACGAGCCGAGAGCTGGGCGCGGAGCAAGGGCTGCACCCAGATGGGATCCGATATTGAGCTGGGCAACACTGCCAGCTATGCTTTCCACAAGAAGGTGGGTTTTCAGGAGGCCAACCGCATTATCTGTTTGATCAAGGATATTGACTGAGAAACCTATCAGAACGGAGTTGATAAGATGAATCCAGTCCTAGGCGTGATCCATGGCAGGACATCCTTACGGCGCTACAAAGACCACCCAATTTCTGATCAAGATCTCCAGACGATCCTGGAAGCCACCCTCAGGGCTCCCACAGCGGGGAACATGATGCTCTATTCTGTGTTGACGATCAAGGATCAAACCACCAAGGACACCTTAAGCAAGACCTGTGACAACCAGCCCTTCATTGCCAGGGCCCCTTTGGTTCTGGTCTTTTTGGCCGACTACCAACGCTGGTTTGACTACTATCGCCTCTCCGGCGTTGAGGATCTTCGCCCGCCCGATGTGGGGGATCTCTTTTTGGCCATGGACGACGCTTTGATTGCAGCCCAAACAGCTGTGATCGCTGCGGAGAGTTTGGGCATCGGTACCTGCTATATCGGTGATATTATGGAAAATTACGAAACGCACCGCAAACTCTTGGGGCTCCCAGACTATGTCTTTCCCGCAGCCATGCTCACTTTGGGTTATTATCCCCCCGCGTATCAGCCCAAGTTTCGGGAACGATTTGACCAGGAGTACATTGTCCATAGTGAGAGCTACCGACACTTGGGCGATGCGGACTTAGCCAAGATGTTTGCCCGTCTCGAAGAGGATTTTACACCCAAGAACAAGTTCGGAGCAAAGAACATGGGGCAGTTCACGTACGCCCGTAAGACCGGAAGTGCCTTTGCCCAGGAAATGAGTCGCTCCATCCGGGCGGCCCTCCAAAACTGGCCGGGCGGAGCCGATTGAGGCAGAATTATGGGCGCGCCTTCAGCGCCCTTTTAAATACGGTGGGTAGTGCAATTTCCTCCATCGTCTCCCAGGGCTGCCAGCGATACTGAATATTTTCTTCCCGGGGCAGATAGAATGGTTCTTCCAACGCATGGCAAAAAATGGTCATAAACCAATGCCGATGGGAGAATACATAGTCCATCCTGCGAACCTCCAGGGGGTCTTGTCCCTTAAGACAGGAAAGGAGCCAGTGGGATTCTTCCGCCACAGAGGGCAGAAAACGGCCTGCACCGAAGTGTGCTTCATGCCAGGGGAGCTCCCACAAGCCTTGGAGGAACCCGCCTGCAGTCCGTTTACGCAGCAGGACAAACCCCTTGGATTCTACGAGATAGACGTGGACTTGGACTGGCAGAGGAGCTTTGGGAGCAACCTTACGGGGAAGGTCCAAGGTTCGATCCTGCAGAAATGCCTGGCAATGGCGGGAAATGGGACAGGCCTGGCAGCGGGGCTGCCTTGGCAGGCAGACTTCGGAACCCAAATCCATGAGCGCTTGGTTGAAGTCTCCCGGGCGCTGCGCTGGAATCATGGCTTCGAATTTGGTCTGGATTTGACCTTTCGCTTTCATTCGGTTAATGGGCTCTTCGATCACAAAAAGGCGGGCCCCCACCCGGAGCAGGTTGCCGTCCATGGCCAGGATGCTTTGGGAGAAGGCCATGCTCAAGATGGCACCGCAAGTGTAGTCGCCGATGCCTGGCAGCGATCGAAGGATCCTGCGATCATCAGGAATGCGTCCCTGATGTTCAGAGGCGATAATTTGCGCCGCTTGATGGAGTCTGCGGGCCCGGGAGTAATAGCCCAGCCCCTGCCAGAAGGTGAGCGTTTCGTCTTGGGAAGCGGCGGCTAGATCCTGCAGTGTGGGGAAACGCTGCATAAACCTTTCGTAGGTGGGAAGCACCGCTTCGACCCGGGTTTGTTGCAGCATGATCTCGGATACCAGTATGGAGTAGGGAGTGGGATTCCTTCGCCAGGGTAAATCCCGGCCGTGAAGGTCATACCACGCTAGTAGCATCTGGGTTAAAGTCACTGTCACATTTCTCCCTTCCGTGCAGGTATTCTTTCTCGGCCAGGGAGCAGACTCCTCTTTGTCGAACAAAATGTGGATGGTGGGAAATTCTATGGAGGAGGAACAGAAGTGAAGGCATATGAAAGACTGATTGCGTATACCAAGTATGAGGCGGCGTCGGACAGTAAGAGTGAGACTTGCCCGAGCACAGTGGAACAGTTAGATTTTGGAAGGGCTCTGGTCCAGGACATGCTGGATCTGGGAATAGAGGATGCCAATATGGATGAAAACGGCTATGTGTTTGGGACTATTCCGGCCAATATTGAGGGCTGGGATGGTACAGTGATCGGGTTTATCGCCCATATGGATGTGGTCCGTGATGTCCCCTTTCAGGGAGTGAAAACCCGAATTGTAAGAGACTACGACGGCGGCGAGATCGTACTCAATGCTGAGAAAAATATCATCTTAAGTCCCCGGGAATATGATTCGCTTCAGGACTATATTGGCCAGGATCTGGTGGTCACCGATGGAACCACCCTCCTTGGGGCGGATAATCGGGCGGGGATCGCGGAAATCCTCACCATGGCCCAGGTCTTAAGGGACCATCCCGAGATCAAGCATGGCACGATCAAGATCGGGTTTACCCCCGATGAAGAGATTGGGCGAGGGGCCGATCGCTTCGATGTGGAACGCTTTGGGGCGGATTTTGCCTACACAGTGGATGGGGGAGGCTTTGGTGAGGTGGAGTACGAGACCTTTAACGCGGCTACCGCCAAGATCACCATCCAGGGGCAAAACATTCATCCAGGGACGGCCAAAGGAAAGATGAAAAACGCTTCTTTGCTAGCCATGGAGTTCAATACGCTCTTACCGGCAGCGGAAAGGCCGGAGCACACCGAGGGCTATGAAGGGTTCTACCACCTGGTCGATCTACAGGGAAGTGTAGAGCACGCCACCCTCACCTACATTGTAAGGGATCATTGTGCGGTCAGGTTCCAGGAGAAGAAAGACAGGCTCAAACGGGCGGCCGCTTGGCTTAACGACCAGTATGAAAAGGGCACTGTCTCTTTGGAGATTATCGACAGCTATGCCAATATGGAGGAGCAGATCAGGCCCCATTGGCACTTGATTGAAGTTGCCTACGAAGCGGTCAAGGAAGCTGGAGGTGAACCCCACAGCATTCCTGTCCGGGGTGGTACCGACGGAGCTCGGCTGTCGTTTATGGGACTTCCCTGCCCCAATCTGGGAACAGGCAGCCACAATCATCACTCCAAAATGGAATATGCTTGCGTGCAGGCCATGGATGCTTGTGTGGCCACACTGGTAAAGATTGCAGAAAAGTACGCGGTGCGCTAGCGGGCCACAGCCACGGGAGTTGGTGCCATCATGGGTCATGTTGACCAAAGATTGAAGGGTAAGGCGGTTTTGATCACAGGGGCCTCGGGGGGTCTTGGTGAACAAGTGGCCTATGAAGCGGCGCGCCGAGGAGCCGTAGTGATCGGCGCAGCTAGGGGAGGAGACCGCCTGAACGAGGTCAGAGAACGATGTACCGAGCTCTCTGGAGGCCCCGCCTATGCTTATCTGCTTGATGTCGGGGATAGTCGGCAAGTATCCAAGGTGCTGCCGGAAATCATGAACGAAGTGGGGCCCATTGATGTCTTGGTGAACAATGCAGGTTTTGGCTTGTTTGAGCAGGCATTAGATACGCCCCAGAACACAACGGAGGACATGTTTCGCGTCAATGTGCTCGGTCTCATTCAGATTACCCAGAGCATTGCCTTGGAGATGCGCAGACGTCGGACAGGCCATATCATCAACATTTCCTCCCAAGCCGGAAAAGTGGCCACACCGAAGTCGGCGGTCTATGCCGCGACCAAATTCGCAGTGCGAGGCTACTCCGATGCGCTCCGCCTGGAACTGGGACCCTATGGTATCCATGTGACCACAGTGAACCCTGGGCCCATTGCCACGGAATTCTTTAGTAAGGCGGACAAGGATTCCTCCTACCTGGCTAAGCTGGACCGCTGGGTCCTGGATCCGCAGGTTGTGGCTGGCAAGATTGTGGCCAGCATGCTAACTAGGAAGCGGGAGATCAACTTGCCTCTCGTGATGGAGGTGGGTACGCGGTTGTATGTTCTTTTTCCCCGCCTTGGTGATTATCTGGCCAGCACATTATTTAATTGGAAATGAGGGATTGGGCCGTTGGTAGCAAAGAGACTGGATCCTCCCCTGAAGTGGGCGGGGGGGAAGAGGTGGCTTCTGCCCCGTTTGAGGGCTTTCTGGGAATCCTATACTGAAGGACGATTGGTGGAACCTTTTTGCGGCGGGTTGGCTGTGGCTTTGGGACTAGCGCCCAACAAGGCTCTGCTGAATGACATTAATCCCCACCTACTCAACTTCTATCACTGGCTGCAGCGGGGATTGAGCATCTCCCTGGAAATGACCAATGAGAAGGATCTTTACTATCAATACCGGGCCCGGTTCAATGCCCTGATCAAGGAGGAAAAGGCAAACAGTCAGGAAGCGGCGGAGCTCTTTTACTACCTCAACCGCACCGGTTATAATGGGCTGTGCCGCTTTAACCAGAAGGGCGAATTCAATGTCCCCTTTGGCCGCTACAGACGAATCAACTACCAAAGGGATTTTCGAGACTTCCGCCCCTTACTGCAGAGGTGGGAGTTTCAGACCGGGGACTTCCGCCGCCTTAAACTGAGAAGTGAGGACTTCGTCTACGCCGATCCTCCCTATGATGTGGAATTCACGCAATATGCCAGCCAGGGGTTTACCTGGGATGACCAGGTGCGCCTCGCAAGATGGCTAGCCCAGCATAAGGGGCCCGTGGTAGCATCAAATCAAGCAACAGGGAGGATTGTGGAGCTGTATTCTAATTTGGGCTTTAAGCTATCTGTCCTAGAGGCGCCCCGGCGCATCTCTTGTACGGGGGATCGTACTCCCGCACAAGAGATCCTGGCCACGAATTTCTAACTAATGGAGGATTCGAGTCACCCCTTGTCTATGATCGTTTGCAGATGCAAATCTGATAGACTAAGGGGTGATTTTGGTGAAGAGGATCTATCGTCTAGGTGTGTTGGCGTTGGTATTGAGTTTGTTTGTTGTTGGCTGTTTGGGGGGAGGCAGCAAGGAGTATAGCGTTTCCGGGATCATCGTGGACGGGACCGGTCTTGGCCTTGGAGGTGTAAAACTTGTTTTGGAAGGAGCCAAGATTTCTCTGCTTGCGGAAACAGCAGAGGATGGGACCTGGAGTGTCCAGGGTCTGAAGGGGAAAGTCACGATCACTCCCACGAAAGCCGGGTGGTCCTTCGCACCGGGCAGCCGAGAGGTGACGAAGGCGAATAAGGCGGCCAATTTCGCAGCCTCGCAGCAGGAATATGCCGCTTCTGGGTTCGTATTGGACGCTTTGGATATCGGGATTGCCGATGTGGAAATGACCCTGGAGGGAGCAGGCATCACATCAAGTACTACCACAGCTGAAGACGGCTCATGGAGTGCGGCGGGATTGAAGGGGATCGTCAAGGTTACTCCGAAGAAAGAGGGGTGGTTCTTTAGTCCAGTCTCCCAGGACGTCAGCCCAGAGAATCCTGCAGCTGACTTCAGAGGGGCCAAAGGCGAAGGGCTGACCATCCTCATCGATGGGAACGGCACCGTCCGTCGTGACGAAGTGTTCTCCCCCATGAGCGTGGACCTTTATCCCCGCACCACCCAGGTGCAGTTAACGGCCGAGCCAGATTTTGATTGGTTCTTTGTGCGCTGGGAAGGGGATGTACCAGAGGGAGAGGAGGAGCAGAATCCCATCATCGTCACTTTGGACGATCCGCTGGAGCTCACTGCGGTTTTTCAGGCGAAAACCCGGGTGAATGGTTATATTGGCCTCAGTCACAACTTTCCTGTCGCGGGTGAACAGATGGGGGATGCAGGAAGTTCTGCGGCAGCGGTTCGAACCCTAAAAGCCGAAGGACCCCAGCCCGGCGGGTCGGAACTCTCTGGTGAGACCTATCCTGAAAATGAGAGGATTGTCACCTTCGACGCGTCTCTCTCCCGGATGGAACAGGAACAGCGACTGCGCTTGGCGGGCTATGAGATTTTGGATACCATCGAAGTTCTCAACGCCCACTTGGTGCGATCTACATCGAGGGAAGGGGCAGAGGTTGTCGGGGATGTAAGTGGTGTGCTTTCGGTCTACAAGAACTATGATTTCTACTTAACAGAGCTGAAGATGCCCGATGATCCATATTACCCAGGCTATCAATGGCACTATGATCAAATCCGTCTTCCCCAGGCTTGGGCTGTAACTACGGGCGATAGAAACATTCGCGTGGCTGTTATTGATACGGGCATTAGTACAGAACACCAGGATTTGGCGGCCAATGTCAACCTGGATTTAGGCGTGAGCTTTGTGATCGGCGAAGACATCACGGACATCGAAGATGACCATGGACATGGCAGCCACGTCTCCGGTACTATTGGCGCGGTTACGAATAATGGCATGGGTATGGCTGGGATTATGTGGGAAGTGGAGATCATTCCAGTTAGGGTGTTTGATGCCAGCGGCCGGGGTTCCACTTGGGCCGTGGTCAATGGCATGCTCTATGCAGCAGGCTTGCTGGATGATCAAGAGGATAAACCCTCCATCGGCCGACCCGCTGATGTAGTCAATATGTCTTTAGGTGGTCCTGGAAGCGAGTTTCAGCAAGACGCCGTGGAAAGAGCGGCGGCCAATGGTGTGATTTTGGTGGCGGCCACAGGAAATGAGTACCGTAACCTGATCTCCTACCCAGCACAATACGACCAAGTGATTGCCGTTGGTGCAACCGGCTATAGCGATCAGGAAGAGCCGGAACTTGCTGACTATTCCAATACGGGTATGGCAATCGATGTTGTGGCACCTGGCGGCGGCGTTGTTCAAGGAGTTCCCTTTGGCTATGTGTGGAGTACCTGGCCTGGAGGGTACTATGGTTCGGCTGGCACGTCCATGGCTACACCCCATGTCACAGGTGTAATTGGTTTGATGCTGGCCAATGGTATTCCCAAGAATGAGGTGCGGGATGTCCTCCATCGCACCAGTATGGAAATTCATGTCCGGGGCTTTAGCGATACCTATGGTTATGGCCTGGTCAATGCCTATTGGGCCGTGAACGCGGTAGAAGAAATGCGCATCATTCAGGGTCGGCGCGATGGCGATCAAATTACAGCGGTTGCAGAGACGACGGTGCCGGCCAAAGGCGAACAGTTCCGGCTCGAACTGGCCCAGGGTGAATATCAATTGATCGCTTGGGTAGATGTGAATGGCAATGGTGTAGTCGATACCAGCGACTATTACACAGAGACGGAGCTGATTGAGTTCGGATATGGAGAAGGATGGAGTTGGTGGGGGAGTGCTTCCGAAGTGGGTGACATGACAGATCTGCCCATTCCCGTAGCTGAAGACCCCGCATTAAGCAGAGAATTCTAGCTGTATAGCTCCACAAATAGCAGCAGCGCATCTCTGCACGCAAGGCTCCGCACCTGGGGGCCTTGCTTTTTTGAAGGAAAAACGCCATCGGCCCCGAAAGATTCAAGCAGGCAAAAACAAGGCGAAGGAGGACCCCTATGGCGCACCTGTATGGAAAAAAGGTGATGTTGCGGGAGTACCGCGCAGAGGATTATGAGCATATGCGAAGATGGGTGAATAATCCCAGAATTGTGGAGACTCTCTCCGACATTTTCCTCTATCCCCATTCGGAACAGAACACTCGGAAGTTTTTGGAGATGGCCACTGGGCGCGATTGGACCGGATTTGTGATCGCCCATGCCCATAGCGGGGAGTACATCGGCCAAATCGACTTTGTGAAGCTTGATCACAAAAACGGCTTCGGTGAGCTGGGAATTGTGATCGGGCAAGAAGAAGACCACGGCAAGGGCTATGGGACGGAGGCGCTGCAGCTCCTGTGCAGATTTGCCTTTGAACAGCTGCGCCTAAATCGCGTCGAGCTTGTCTGTTGGTCTTTTAACACTGGGGCGAGGTATGTCTACGAGAAAGTGGGCTTTGTCCAGGAAGGAGTGCGGCGAAAAAAACGGTATCGTAACGGTGCCTTCCATGATGAGATCTGCTATGGACTGTTGAAAGAGGAATGGGAGAAGCAATCAGGAGGATACTGACTATGGGCATCAGCGAGCTCATGGACCTGTTGACGCTGGATGAAAAAATTGCTTTGGTCTCGGGAGCGGATCAATGGCATACTGCGGAGATACCTCGTTTGGGTATTCCGAGCATCATGGTCTCCGATGGACCCCATGGTTTGCGAAAACAGGCGACAGAAGGGGATCATCTCGGAATTGGCACGAGTCTTCCAGCCACTTGTTTCCCTCCCGCTGCCGCCAGCGCTAACTCCTGGGATCCAGAACTGCTTTTCCGAATGGGCAGAGCCATTGGAGAAGAGGCCCTGCAAGCAGGAGTTTCTATCGTGCTGGGCCCAGGAGTGAACATCAAGCGCTCTCCCTTGTGCGGCCGAAATTTTGAGTATTTTTCGGAGGATCCCTGGCTCACAGGGAAGTTGGCTGCAGCCTGGATTGAAGGGATCCAGTCTGTTGGCGTGGGGGCTTGTATCAAACACTTCGCCGCCAACAACCAGGAGCGTTGGCGGATGCTCAATGACTCCCTCGTCGATGAGCGCGCTTTGCGAGAAATTTATCTGGCCGCCTTTGAACAAGCTGTGCAGGCCGCCAAGCCTTGGGCTTTGATGCCAGCCTACAATAAACTCAATGGCCTTTATTGCTGTGAAAACCCGCGCTTACTCCAGACCATTTTGCGCCAAGAATGGGGTTTTAGAGGTGCCACTATATCCGATTGGGGTGCCGTCAACGATCCCGGTTTGAGCATTGCTGCTGGTTTGGATCTGGAGATGCCTGCTTCCCACGGGGTTAGTGCCAAAGTGCTGCGGGATGATCTAGACTCTGGGCGATTGACTGAAGCCGCGCTCAACCAATCTGTGCGCCGTGTTTTGACCTTGGTCTCGCAGGCACAGATGCAAAAACGCGAGCATAACTGCGATCTTGATGCGCATCATGTCCTCGCTCGGAAAATTGCCGCGGAATCGGCTGTTCTACTCAAAAACGAAGGCGGGATCTTGCCTCTGAGCAAGCAGAAAACCATAGCCATCTTGGGGCAATTTGCAAAACAGCCTCGCTACCAGGGATCCGGCAGCTCCTTGATTAATCCAACCAGATTGGATACCATCTTGGACCTTGTCCAGCTCGAAGGTGTGAAGTTCACCTATGCTCCAGGTTATGATCTGCATGATGACGGGGTCAATGAAGCCCTAATCGCCAAAGCCTGCCAAGCGGCGCGGGAGGCCGATCTGGCCGTGATTTTTGCCGGCCTGACCGCGAGGTTTGAGTCGGAAGGATATGACCGTGACCATCTAGAACTGCCACCTAGCCACAACGAACTGATCCGCCGGGTGGCAGAGATCAATTCCCGCGTGGTTGTGGTTCTGTCCGGCGGAGCGCCTGTGAGCATGCCTTGGCTCCCGCAGGTGCAGGCCGTCTTGCACACCTATTTGGGCGGACAAGGAGGGGCGGGTGCCGCTTTGGATCTGCTCTTCGGCCGTGTAAATCCGTCAGGGAAGCTGGCCGAAACATATCCGCTCCAGATTGGGGATTGCCTGGCCACGCAGTATTTTGCCACTAGCAGGGAACGAACAGAGTATAGGGAGAGTGTCTTTGTTGGCTACCGTTATTATGATGCGGCCTCTAAGGATGTAGCCTTCCCCTTTGGCTATGGCTTGAGTTATACCCAATTTAGGTACGACGATTTGACCCTGTCCTCGAAGCAACTTCTGGACACCGAGTCTCTGAGGGTACGTTGTCAGATAACGAACATAGGTGCTGTAGCAGGGGCCGAGATCGTTCAGCTCTATGTAGGCAAGGCAAATTCCCCGCTCTTTCGAGCGCCGAAGGAGCTTAGGGCTTTCCAGAAAGTTCACTTAGCGCCTGGTGAGTCCCGGGTGGTAGAGTTTGTGCTGGATTTTTCAGCGTGGTCCTACTACAATGCGGAGCTTGGCGACTGGCATGTGGAGACAGGGGAGTATCATATTCTGGTGGGGACGTCGTCTCGTGATCTCCCCCTCGGCACCACTGTTTATGTGGAGTCAAGGAATACTTCCATCGCTGTGCCTGACTTTCGAGATAGGGCACCGACCTATTACAGTCTGGACGTATCCTCGGGGATTTCCGCCGGCGAGTTTGAGGCCGTTTATGGAACAACCTTTCCCCAATCGAATCCAGGAGGTCGACGCTTCCACCGTAACTCCACGCTGCAGGATCTCCAGACAGCACTGTTGGGACGTCTCGTGATCGTCTTCGCTAAGAGGTATTTATGGAAAATGACGGGTGCCACCGATCCCCTGGATCCTCTGTGGAAGATGACCTGGATCAGTACACTGGAAATGCCCCTCCGCTCTATTGTAGCCATGAGCGGTGGAACGATTCGACCGAAATTGGTTGAGGGACTCTTGGCCTGGGCCAATGGTGAGCGCTGGAATGCTCTAAAACTGTGGTGCTCCAGGGATTCCAAGACAAAAAAACCCCGGGGCCATGGCCCCAGGGATGGGCAGGGTTTTTCTAGAAAACCAGGTGAATAGGTAGATCTCGATGGACAGACTCGGCAAACGGGCTATGCTTTTGGCGAGGATGCTTCTCCCAACGGAAGAACCTCTGGATCTGGTTCCCCTTATCCATACTCCGGGTGATAGACACGACGCTCGAGTGACGTTCCAAGTTCCTTTTCATGATCAATCTCCTCTCGATACACAGATTTAGGGAAAGAAAAAAGCGTTTGGCTCTGAAGCCCTTGGCCTCAGTGACAATACGCTTGGTGTACTCCTGCGAGGTTAGCTGACGGGTTAGGACGCCCAAGTCGCCCCTCCTGCTTTCAGCAAGATTCACCCCAAAAGATTGGTTCCCCCGCTCCCTTAACGGTCTTCGGAGATTTCAACTAAATTGTAACATTGCTAGCAAGACATGTCAATACTGTTAGTAATCATTCTCGTTTCGTAAAGTTTATGTCATGAATCTCGGCTTTTGGGGGCTTTGTGCCCTGCAGAGTCAGAAATACATCGGAACGAAGGGCCAGAAGAGCGAAATCCTTCCTCAGCCTTGGCACATTGTCTTAGAAACCCGGAAAAGATTCTTCGGAAATCCGCCCCAAGGCGGAGAGTTCAACCAACTTAAGCCGCTTTGGTGTCCCTTTGGCAACTGGTAGAATGGATGCATCAAGGCAAGATGGGGGATGGACATGGCAAAAAATAGGCAGACCCTAGGTCAGCGCCTTTTCATCAACCGTGATTACGGATTGCTCTTTTGGGGACGCCTTGTGTCCCAAGTGGGCGATGGAGTTCATTACTTGGCCCTGACATGGCTGGTGCTTGACCTGACCGGTTCAGGAACGGCCTTAGGCACCATGCTTTTTGCATCCTCCATCCCCATGGTTGTTTTGGCGCCCTTTACGGGAGTCTTGGCTGATTTGTGGGATCGCAAGACCATTGTGGTCTCCATGGATGTTTTGCGCGGTCTTATTCTGGTGGGCCTCGCCCTTATCCACAGAGCGGGTCAGCTGAATATGGGGATCCTGTATGCGGCCACCATTCTAACCTCACTATGCGGCGTACTGTTTGGTCCGGCCATCTCCGCCACCATCCCAGGACTGGTGAAGAAAGAGGAGCTGGTTAAAGCGAATTCCTTGAACCATTTTTCCCGGGCAGCTACCATGATTCTCGGCCCGGTGCTGGGTGCATTTCTCTTGGGGACAACAGGCTATTTTGGGGCGTTTTTCATCAATGGTATTGCTTTCCTTCTGTCGGCTCTGTCCGAGACCTTTATCCGTTTCCCCGAAGTGGTCCGGGATGAAGTGCCGCTGGCCTCGCCAGGGAGTCAGTTTATCCGGACATTTCAAGAGGGATTCACCTACATTTGGCGCAGTGTCGGTCTCAGAACGCTTATCTTCTATGCCACGGCGCTGAATTTCCTAGGTGCGCCTCTGCTTAATGTAGTCTTGCCCTACTTTGGCAAAGAAGTCTTGCTCCTTGAAGCCAAACAGTATGGAACGGTTCAAGCCGCACTTCCTGTGGGTTTTTTGGTAGGGACGCTTTTGGTCGGACACCTAACCAAGAAGTTCCCCAAGGAGTCCCTCCTAACCTCGGGGATCACCATGCAGGGACTGGTCGTAGGTCTGCTGGGTTTCTTTGCGGTACCATCGGTCTTTGGACGTGCCGGGATCGTGGAAACCATGGCGGCGCTCTCTGGCTCTTTGCTGTTGATCGGCGTTATGAACACCTTGGTGAATGTGCCCTTTCAGGTTATGCTTCAGGAGACGGTGCCAGATGGTTACAGAGGACGGGTCTATGGACTTCTTGACAGCATAGGGCAGATGCTTGTTCCGCTGTCCTTGGCCTTCTCGGGAGTGTTAGTGGACACTTTTTCCACAGCCAGTATATTTATCGTCTGCGGCTTGACTACGGCTGCACTAGGTATGCGTATGGCATCCTCTGCTAGGATTAAGTTACTATACGCGCAGGGGGACGCGCCTTAACAGGCACATAGCGAATGAGGGGTGAAAGACGCATGATTCTAGAAGTGAGAACAACGCAGGAACAGCAGTTTTTGGAGATAACAGGGGACATTCAAAGGGTCTTAGGGGCAGAAGGGGTACAGGAAGGCTTTGTTCTGGTTTACGTGCCTCACACCACGGCAGGAATCACGATCAACGAAAATGGAGATCCCGATGTAGTCAGAGATATCTTGCACAGTCTGAATGCAGTGTTTCCCGTCAAGGGAGACTATCATCATTTCGAAGGGAATTCCCACGCTCACATTAAGGCCTCTCTGATGGGCTCTTCGTGCACCATACCCATTCAAGACGGGAGGATGCAGCTGGGAACCTGGCAGGGTGTGTATTTCTGTGAGTTCGATGGCCCGAGACAACGCAAGGTGTATGTTAAGCTGATTAAGGAGCAAGGAGGCGGGCTATGATCCAAGTGGAATCCCTCCAGAAAACATATCCAGGCCGCAAGGGACAGCCAGCTTGTAGGGCAGTTGACTCCATTACGTTCAGCGTGCCCAAAGGGCAGCTCCTCGGTCTTCTGGGACCGAATGGCGCGGGCAAGACTACGACTGTGAAGATGCTTTGCGGTTTGATTCTGCCAGATACCGGCCGAATTTTCGTTAATGGTAAAGAGTTGACCCGCAGCAGGATCGCAGCCTTAGCCGACATTAGCGCGGTGTTGGAAGGTAATCGCAATATGTATTGGCGCCTGACTCCCCGGGAGAACCTGGAGTTCTTCGCCGCGCTGAAAGGCATAAATCCGGCCAAAATCCGCGGGGAGATCAATCATTATCTGGAACGTTTCAGACTTGCAGAGAAATCGGATGTGGAGGCACGCAAACTGTCCCGGGGTATGCAGCAGAAACTGGCCATCCTAGTGGCACTGATCTCTCAGAGCAAGGTGATCCTCCTTGATGAGCCAACCTTGGGTCTAGATGTTCAGGCTTCTCATGAGATTCGCCAGCTTCTCAAGGAGATTGTGGCTGAGCAGGGACGCACCGTTATCCTGACGACCCATGATATGAATGTAGTTCAGGATACCTGCGAACGGGTGATTATTGTCAATCAGGGTCGGGTTGTGGCCGATGACAGCGTGCACAACCTTTTGGATCTGTTCAAAGTTAGGGTGTACAAAGTCACGATTGCAGGAGAGTTAACTGGCGAACAGAGAGCGTCTCTTTTGTCTATGGAAGAGGTCCTGATCCAAGAGGAGCTGCCCCATCAGACGGTCGTCAGTGTTCGTTTGGAGAAGTCCGAAGTACTCTATGAAGTCATCGGCATTCTAGGATCCAACAATTCCGTTATTGAGTCCATTGACCAGGAACAGAACAATTTCGAACGGGTGTTCCTGGAGATTGTGGAGGGGGGAGCGCAAGTTGTTTAGGAAGATCCTCTTGATGCAGGCCTTTATCAAAAAGGAGTTTATTGTCTCCAAACGGTATCTGGTGAACAGCCTGGGCGGCGTGATCACCCTTTATGTCATCTTTTTGCTCATGTTCGGAGGATACCAGGGACTAAGGAGTCTAGCTGGTGTAGGCGGCGGCACCATGGAGGGATTGGTTGCCGGTTATGTGCTCTGGCTTTTCATGCTCACAACCTACCAGGATGCATGGTACACTCTGCGTACCGAGGCCCAGCAGGGGACATTGGAGCAGCTTTATATGTCCGTGCACAGTTTTGGCTGGGTGATGGGAGCGAAGGTAGTGGCCGGATTTTTCTTCAATCTCCTATTGGTGGCCGTCTTGCTTGGTGCAGCCCTTCTCACCACTGGGGTCACGTTGAACATAGATCTCCTCTCCCTAGGTCCCGTCCTGATCGGCACCCTCTTGGGCAGTTGGGCAATTGGTTTTGCCATTGGAGGCATTACCTTGGTTCTCAAGAGGATCGATAGCTACACCCAAATGGTGCAGTTTCTCCTGATCGCGCTGGTTGCTGCTCCCGCAGGGCGTGTGCTGTGGATGCGGCTTCTGCCCTGTAGTTTTGGGTCTGCCCTAATCTCCCGGATTATGGTTGACGGAATGAACCTAACCCAGATCGGCATGGGGGATCTGCTGCTTGTCTATGGTATCGGCTTGGTCCATCTGGGGCTCGGCTGTGGCATCTACAAATTGTGTGAAAGAAAAGCCATGCTTCAAGGGACCCTTGGACACTATTGAGGATACAGGGCTCCGTCCTATGGGGAGCCCTGTCGATGCCAAAAATATACTTCTGCGCTTAGTTGGCCAGGCCAAGAGTTTCGCTGGCTTCATCTGTTTGAAGCTTGAGGACACTCCTTTGCCACGGCCTTTTTTTGTAGATCCAATAACCATAGAGGCAAACCACCGCATTGCTAAAACTCATGGAAAACCAAATGCCAGTCGAACCCCAGTTTGTGAAGTGGCCGAATAACCAGATCATGGGGAGGCGGACAAACCAGAGCCTGCCCACTTCCATCGACATGGAGTACTTGGTGTTGCCAGTACCTTGATAGAGCCCGGCAAAGACGCTGAAGATACCCATGAGGGGTAGGGAAAGAGAAACGAAGAGTAAGTAGGTTAACCCTAATTCAATCACGGCGGGGTCATCTTTAGCTTGCATGAAGAATGTCAAAATGGGTTCGTCAAAAAGCAAACAGACTATGGCGCCAAGAACGCCGACTAGGATAGTGAGTCTGAGCGCTTTATAAAAGGCTTCTTTTACTCTGTCCATCTGATTGGCGCCCACATTTTGTCCGACAATGGTGGTGAGGGCCTGGCCCATCCCCATCGCCGGCTGCATCACCAGGGATGTAATCCGATTGACCATGGCATAGGCGGCCAGGGTTGCTGTTCCATAAGAGGCGATAAAGCCGTTCAGCACAATAAAACCCAAGGAAGCGCCGGATTGTCCAATGCTGGATGGCAAGCCCACCCGCACAATCTCCTTGAGAATGATTGGGTTCGGACGAAAGTTCCTAAAATCGGGTCGGACTCGATTCCTTTTGCCAAAGAGCAGAACAACACCGGCTATGGATAGGAGCGCTCTGGAGACTAAGGTGGCCCACGCCGCCCCAGCAATTCCCCAATCGAGGGTGAAGATGAAAATGGGATCCAAAATGACATTGAGTATGGCGGAGCCTGCGCTGAGGAGCATGGGGGTGACAGTATCGCCCTGGGCATGCATCATAGAGTTGACATTAAAGAACAGATAGAGAAAAGGTAGATCCAAGAACGTAATCCTTAAGTAGATGATGGCCAAATGTGCCAGATCAGCGGTGGCCCCCATCAAGCGCACAACCAGGGGCGTCGCCAAATATCCAAGGGCCGTGAAGACGATGGAGCTAGCCAGTGTGATCGCTACAAGCTGGGCGGCGTATTCTTTGGCGCGCTGAAAGTCCTTATGCCCCACCAGCTGCGACAAAAGGGAGGTACCTGCAATGGACAGGCCCATCCCCATGGAAATGAAGAGAAAGTTCACAGGCCAGACAAAGGCCGTGGCTGCAAAGTGGACGGAGGAAAGTCTGCTTACCCAGAGTCCATCGGCCAGGTTGTACAGGGTCTGAATCAGGCTATTGAGGACGATTGGTATGGAGAGAGTGGCAAGGACACGGTACATATTACCCCTCAAGATGAGTTCGGACTTACTTTGTTGTCCCACAGTATTCCACCCTAGTTGAATTTGCCCTACACCCGTCATTATATCATGCCGGCCGGCCGAAGACCATGGCAAAGGTGCGAATCCCAGCAGGTTTGCTTAGGATGTCTTTTGTGGAAAGAACCGTCTCAAGAGGGATTCGCTGGCTGAGACCAACAGGGCAAACCCGATCAGCGTGCCCAAGGTGGTGCGAAGGATCAGCGGCAAGCTCACCACATAGGCGAAGAGGGCTGCGGCAGCTCCCTGCACTAAGGCCTGTAGGTTAGGGGACAAAGAACTCTGCAGGGTCATTCCAGTCAGGTAGAGATTGAGCATGGTGGCGGGGATAGCCCACAGGAGCACCGTCCACCAGGGATTGCTGTCAAAAAGAGTCAGGGTGAGTAGAGCGGCCGTGGACAGCAGGGCATACTTTCCGAGAAAGTGGGACTTATTGTACAGCATGGATCCTAACCTCCACCCATAGCTTGCACGGAAAAATTTCTAAAAATACTTGTTGACAAAGGCAAAAAGGGTGTGGTAACATCATAGTGTACTAGGTACCTAGTGCACTATGGCGGAAAGGAGTGGTGCGATTTGAGGATTGACTTCCACCCATCGCAGCCGATTTATCTGCAAATCATGGACGAATTCCGGCGCCAAATTGCCACTGGATTACTCAAGCCAGGGGATAAGATCCCATCTCAGCGGGATTTGGCAGCGACGATTAAGGTGAATGCCAACACCGTGCAAAGAGCCTACCGAGAAATGGAGACGCTAGGGTTGGTAGAAACCCTGCGTGGTCAAGGCACCTTCATTTGTCAGGGGCGAGGAATTGTGGAGGAGACGAGAAACGATATGTTAACCAATCTGGTGGATGATTTTGTCCGGGCCATGCAGGCCCTCGGACTTAACGAAGAAACCACCCTGGATGTTGTGAAGAAGAGATTCTCTGCAATGCAGACCACAGAAGAGGTGAAGCCAAAATGAACGGGACATCTCCAGCACTGATGCTGCGGAATGTGAAAAAGAGTTATCCACGAGCGGAGGCGCTCAAGGGGATTGAACTAGCGCTGCCCAAGGGAGAAATCTGGGGCCTTCTAGGTCCCAACGGCAGCGGCAAGTCAACATTGCTGAAGTGTATTGTGGGCCTGGTCAAGCCTGATGCGGGAGAAATTGAGATTGATGGCAACCCTCGTTCTCGCTGCACCAAAGGGCAGATTGCCTTTGTTCCTGAGATGGATACTCTGTACCGGTGGATGACAGTTGGGCAGACCTTAGCCTTTACCTCCGCCTTTTACCAGGATTGGGATCAGAGGCGGGTAGCTGGACTTCTGGAGTTTATGGGGCTTGACGCAGGCCAGAAGATTCGTTCTCTCTCCAAAGGGATGCGAGCGCGCCTGAAGTTAGTCTTGGCTCTAGCCCGCAAGGCCCCATTGCTCCTCCTCGATGAGCCCTTTAGCGGCATTGATCCCGCTTCTAGGGAGAGAATCGTGGAAGGTATCGTGCGCGAGTTCAAGAGTGATGAACAGACCATGGTTATCTCCACGCATGCTGTGGGTGATACAGAACAGCTTTTCGATGCCGTGGTCTTTCTCGATGAAGGGACCATCAGTCTCCAAGGCTATGCCGAGGATCTGCGTAGGGAGTATGGCAAGTCCATCAATGATTTATTTAAGGAGGTTTTCGCCTAATGGCAAGCTTTTTTCCGTTGGTACGCAAGGATTTAGAGGCCAGTCGCTGGCCTGTGGGCATCCTCTCTGCATTGATTGTGGGATATATGCTGTTGATCCGGTTTCGGTTTCCGCCAATTGGATTATCGGAAACGGAGTCGCTGGCTGTGGCCTTGTCTTTGCCGCTGATCTTCCTCCCTCTATGGATGATCTGGCAGAGCTTTCAAGCCTTGAGAACGGAGTGGCGAGAAGATACGGTCTACACTCTTTTGACACTTCCAATCCCTGGTTGGCAAGTAATCTCCTCCAAGCTGGTGGGTCTGTGGGTGGAGTACAGTCTGCTGCTGGGCGTAAGCTTGGTCGGTGCGCTTGTGATCTACGGGGATGCGGTGCAAAGTGGTCTGAGGGTACTACCGAGCCTCGCTTGGGCCGTGCGAAACGGTTTCCTGCTCTATCTTTTTAGTCTCGCTGTGCTCTCTGCGATGGTCGTCTTTGTGCAGCTGGCCTATGTCATAGGCAAGATGGTAGGTCGCCTGCAAGGTCTTGTGGCTATTTGGACTCTCTTTTTGAGCGGCTGGCTGGTGGATAGATTAGGTTTACTTCTTGAACCGCTGTTTCGTTGGATGCCGCCTCTTCCCCTGCACAAGCTGTTTCGATTGGATGAGCTAAAGCAGGGGATTGTAGCCGAGTGGAATGTTGCCCCCGCGCTAGGAACTTGGCTGGGAATCCTGGCCCTGTTTATATTAACCGGCTATCTTTTTGAACACTATGTGGAAGTCAACGACTAAGGGAGGGAGACCATGAAAATCCGCAGGATAACGTTGGCGGTTCTACTCTTGATCACATTGCTCTTTGCTTTAGATGTTCGCTATTTTCCGAAAGGTGATCCTGCCCAAAGGGAGCCATCGATTCACTTCAGTCTAGGTGGTCCGCCGCGCATCCCCCTGGTCCAGAAGGAGGTGGATTTTGTCCAGCCGCAGGGCGCGTTCACTTCGCTCTTGATCGAGGGACACTTAGGCACGGTTGATCTGAAGTCCGTCGATGATGATCAGCTTCGCATTAAAGCCATCATTTGGGCTGATAGTGATCACGGCTTGGAACTACTGAACGTGCTGGAAACCGTCTCCGGCTCGGAAGTGCGCTACGCCCTGGTAGGCGAGGCGGAGGACCTTGTGCAGAACGCTGGGATCAGTTTCGTGGCGGGAGTTCCTGCAGGGATGGAAGTCACGATTGAGCAGGCCTTTGGAGAGGTTCAAGTCGAGGACTTCGTAGGGTTCTTGAACTTGGAGACTAGTTTTTCCAATGTGCAGGTGGATGGACTACAGGGAACGATGAGAGTGGCGAATAGTTTCGGTGAACTGGATCTGCGCGGGATACGGGGACCCCTTCGTCTCGAGGATGCCTATGGCACAAGTAGGGTGCAGCTGTTGAGTATGGACGGAGGTTATAACTTCGATATTGAGGTGGCTAATGGTGTTTTGCTGGGAAATGCCCCTCTGCAAATGGACACAGCGAGAAACAAAGTCACCGCCTTCGGGCAATCCGATCAAGGGGTGCATCCCATCGTGATCCGTTCGAGTTATGGTCGGGTCACCGTGAATGTAGAAGAATGAGGAGTACAAAAAAGGAAGGAAACGCCCACCATGGTGCGTACCTTCCTTTTTTGTTCCCGTCTATCATTGGTTGATAAACCCAAATTCGATCAGTTTTCTCTTGGCTAGTTCAATATCCTCAGGTGTGACCAGGATCACAGGGCCTGTGCACCCCATGCCGGCTTCAGCGTAGATGTTCTCTTTCCAAAGCGCTTCCGCCGCTTCTTCGATTTCCAGAACATCGACACCGGTGATCTCTTGATCTACAGGCTTAGCCGGTGGTTTTCTAACGGCATCAGCAGGCTCTGTCTTGACCAGTTTAGCCCGTTTTAGCTCCTCAGCCACCAGTTCAGGCAGTCTTGCTTTTGCTGCATCTGCCGCGAACTCCACGGCGCCGGCAATAACCGGTGCACCGGATGCTCTGGAGACGATATTGATGATCTGGCTGTAACCTTCTCCCACTCCTGGGCCGTAACCATAGCCCACGCTCTCTATGGAGCCACCCGTATTTAAGGCCGAAAGCATTTTGACCAGGATGTTTCCGGTTAAAGAGTCGGTGACCAAGACATCGCAACCGCCCGTTAGGGCGTCATTGCCCCGCATTATGGCTTGACCGCCGGCCCGACTGGAGGCTGCCCAATTGATGGAGTAGCCTTCCTTCTCCAAATCCCGCAGGGAGCGTTCGGTGGTGAGTGCGCCGTCCACATTCAGAATTCCGACTTCAGGGTCGGAGATTCCCAGAGCCTTGGCAACGGCAATGCCTAAGATGGCGTTTTTGTGCATGGCCTCCGTGCGGTTGCCTGCAGACATGCCTGTCGTTGAAGCGATGAGCATTTCTCGGCCAGTGGCAGGGGCTATTACCCGGCCAATGGTTGTGACGCCTAGAGGGAAGTTGTAGTGCATGGTTACGCAGGCATCAATTTCCCCGGATTTCAGGAGGTTCTCCATGACATGGCGCTGTTCTTCCTCGGTGTTCGCTTCGATTACGGGCAGGGATGTGCTGCCCTTGGGACCTATGGCTACCACGCCAATATTCTTGTGCTTACTTTGGGCCAGTTCGGCGCCGCGCACGACCTCTTCCAGACCGTGTTCGCTGCCGAGGAGAGTTACGCCAACGGTCACGGTTTTTTCCGCCGTCACGGTGGTCGATGTGCTCTTACCAGGGTTTGGTTCCATCAGGAACGAAACACCATCGAAGAGATTGGTCAGACGTGCCAAAAAAAGACTGCCTTTACCCACGATCATGACCCGGTTTAACTCACCCTGAAGAATGCCTTCACGGGCAAAGCCCATGTAAGGAACACCAGAGGGAATATGACCCTGGGTCGGGGCCCAGCCCTTCAGTCCGTGCTGCGTTACGAAGCTATCGAGTTCGCTGCGCTGAATGGCTCCTTGTTTGACGCCTAAAGCGGCAATCATCTTGTAATTGGCCAAGGGCACATCGCCGGCTCCGGCCGGAACCGTGATCTCTGGATTCTGCATTTCCACACTGTACTTATCCACATCGGAGATGGTGAGGCCGGCCCTTTGCAGAGGATCCGTCACCAACGAGGAGGTCACTGCTTGTGGCGACGACCCTGTTCCAATCCGGTGTCGCCCAATGGCATCGGTACGAATGATGGGGTTGACGCCATCATCTGCGCTGATCAAAATGGCAAAGGCACCCAGGACGTCCTCTAATACAGGAACCTCTTTTTTGATATGGTCTCTGGAGTTCATGCCCAGTTTAGCGGTTGCTCCTCCGGCTACAACCACGACGTTCTGGTAGATCCCTGACTTTACCAAGCCACAGGCATTGACAATACCATGGGAGGGACCGGCGCAGAAGGAACGGGTGTCAGAGCCGCTAGCGTTTAAGCAGCCGCAAACCTCTCCGATAGCTTTGGCGAAGTTCCCTCCGCCACGCTGGTTCATATCTCCAGCAGCCTCTTCAGAGGTCTCAATAATGTAGTCGATAGAACTGGGATCGATCTCGTTTTTCCATAACAAGTGTCGCAGGGCGAGCGCTCCTGAAGCTTTCGCCGCCAGGTTTTCAAACATGACATCCGCCTTAAGGTTGACATCCACCTCATGGGCCTGCTTTATACAGCCCACCACATGGTCGTCAAACTCCAGGGGTACCGCAGTTCCCTTGGACAGTAGGGATTCAATTTCCTCGATCGTCTGTGCTTTTGCCAAAATGGCCATGTCTGTTTCGGTAAAGAGGGGGTGGGCCTTCAATCGTTCAGCCATTTGCCTGGCAAAGGTCTCTTCCAGGACGACCAGTTCAAAGGAATCTGCAATCTTCATCATGGCAATCAGTTCGTCCAGGGGGAAGATCGCTCCGAAGCGCCCCTGCCTTTGGGGCTCGACCAGGTTTTCATACCAGGGTTGGGGAATCTGCGCCAGCTCCCCGGGGCTGATGTTTCCAATATAAACCTGATTGGGGGGATAAGCCGCAACGCTTTCGAAGGGGCGCAGACTTTGCTGTACCTGCTCAAGCAAGGGGGAGTCGGGATTTTTGGCCCGTTCCACCATGAGGGTCGTTCCATGGGTCACAACCATGTCCCGCGCATGATATAGACAATAACTTGCTGCCTTAACCACAGGATTGGTCAATACATACACCTCCAAATAGATAAGAAGGGCCCCTACCCTAGGGAGTGGGACCCTTCATCCATGTTTTGCGTTAGTTCTCAAAAATCGTCTGCTCGCTAACAGGCTGCTCCAAGGCATCTAAGGCCTGTTGGACGAGCTTCTTGCGTAAACTGAATTCCTCGTCGGCCGTAAGCTTGGGGTTCCCAAGGGGATAGGGAATGGCTACGGCTGGAACAATGCGATTGGCTCCCACCGTCAGAGAAATGGGTGTCACGGTACACACATGTACAACAGTAAGACCCATCCGCTCGATTTCTTTTACCATCGTTGCGCCGCAACGAGTACAGGTGCCTCAGGTGCTGGTTAGGATAACCGCTTGCACCCCTTCGTTGACTAGTTCGTGGGCAATTTCTGAGGCGAACTTTTTCGCATTGGCCACAGATGTACCATTGCCTACCGTTGAGTAGAAATAAGGGAAGAGTTTCCCAATTTTCCCCTCTTGCTCCAAGGCACGCAGGGCGTCTACGGGCACCACGCGGTTGGGCACCTGATTGGCATAGACGGGGTCGTACCCCCCGTGGGCTGTCTCGTAGGCATCGGCTGTGAGAGACTCTACCCCTGCGATGCTGTACCTGCCATAATGAGAGGCGCTGGACGCTTCAATTCGGTCCGGATTGCCCTTAGGCACGATGCCGCCGCTTGTTACCAGGGCCAGGGTTGCCTGGCTTAGGTCGGCGACGGCCGGGGCCGGATCTACACGGTCAAAGTGGGGGATGGGATACTCCGTCTCGAATTCTTCTCCCTGCAGCTTGGCCAAGAGCATATCAATAGCCCTATCCGAGCCTCGTTTCTCTGCAAACACATTCTTGCGAATGCCCCGGCTGAGGTAACCCTCTTCGGCGGGGGAACCCAGAGGCTCTTGGTTGGCAAGTTTCCCTGCAAGCCTAGCTATACTGGGCAGAGCGGTGCGCATACTTGCGGCTGAATTTCCTGTTTCCACAATGTAGAGATACTGGCGATAGCTTTCTACTCCGGGGTTCTCCGGGTACATGCCAGAAACCGCTGGAATTCCCATTTCAGAGGCGATTTTACCCACCGTCCCGCAGGCCATGCCATAGCGTCCTGCGTTGAAAGCCGGGCCCGCGATGACCACATGGGGATCGAAGTCTTTGATCATCTCACCCACGGTGGCGCTTGCCTCTTCTAAGTTCTCGTTGAAATAACTGTCACCACAGACGATGGTGCCAACGATGGTGCAGTTTTTTGGCAGCAGGCCTTTTAAGCCCAGTCCGGGACCGATTGGTTTGTCAAAGCTTTGGGGCGCAATGTGGGCTTGATCTTCGCCCCCAATTTGTCCAAAGAATTGGTTCAAATAGAGTACGATCCGTCTTGTTTCCATACATTACCCCCCAATCTGTTCGCGATAGGTGGTGACCTCCTTGATGATTTCGTCAACGTCTAGGACCATTTCCATCATACTAATTTGGTCTTCCCAGACATCTTCAGGAACGATATCCTTCAATTCAAAAATGTGGTATACGGGGAGTTCTAACTGAACTCCTGTCAATGGACCGGCGAAGGTAGGATCCCCCGCTGTGACTGTCTCAGCTGCAAGACCGGAAGCTTCTGCTTCGGCTCCACCTAAGACCACAACTACGTTCTCCTTACCATGCTTTTCAACCAACTCTAAGATCCGAGTTTGGTTTTCCATGTCCATTGCTCCAGCCGCCGTTCAAACAAAGCATTCGGTGGTGGAGAAAGCCATTATGGCGCCAGAGTCTTTCAGGCACGCCTCAATGGCTGGACCGGGGATCCCATCACGATCACCAATGATCGCAATCTGTTTGCCCTTTAAGTCGATCATGGACCAATTCCTCCTCATTTAATATTCGCGAGCTGTCAATTTATTGAATCCAAGTTCGTTCGTGGCCCCGATGATGGCCTGTAATTCCACGGTAATGGATCCGTCTGCCTGGCGACCGCCTTTAAAACCTCCTGCAATCACTTCCACAGGATCAATGTTCCCAATGACTTTGTCCATGGCCGGCAGAGTCACAAGGGCGTTGGCATTTCCGCCGCTGACAATGGCGGTGGCCAGAGGGCTTCCGTCTGCAAGAGACTGGCTTGTGCCGTCCTGGCCCGCATATTCATCGGTCACCAATACGGTTTTGATGCCTTTGTTTTCAATCTTGGTGCAATTCATCATCAAATCTGTGTCAGGGTTGCCAAAACCCTCCTCGCTGATGATCACCCCGTCAACGCCGAGGAACTCCACCAATTTGGCGGTTAAGTCCGACGAACGCTGTTTATCCAGGAGTGTTACGTTTTCGTTGGTGATTACAGATCCCACAAAACAGAGATCCTTACCATGGCGGGCCAGTAGATCATGGATGACCGGACTGTTCTGGTGATGATAGGTGGTGTTCTTATCGCAGGCTGATACACAGTTACCGCTGACAATGGCCCCATCCATGACTTCTGTTGGATGGATCAGGGTTGGAACGATGTTTTTCACGTCAACTCCGTAGAAGTAGGTGTCATGGAGCAGACCCTGGCTCTGCAGCATATAAACATAGGCGACCTTTGGAAGCTCAGGGTACAGCTCATGGTACTTGTGCAGGGGCAGCAGCTCGTATTCAGTGGTCTCATCTGGAGTTACATTGCGAGCAGCTTCGCCCAGATAATTGGCTGCCCTCAGTCCCATCTTCCGCAGAGCGGCCTCATGCTGATAGGGGGTCACGCCTTCCACTGGATTGGCCACAATGACCAGATTGTGCAGCTTGGAGAAGGGGCAGAGTTCGGCTCCGGGGCCGGACATGTCAATGATGCCCTCCTGATATCCGACAATCTTGCCTGTGGTCACCACACTGACTCCCTTAAGTACGTGGGTTGTGCCTTGGCCGGCGGTGAACATCTTGCTGACCATACCGGGGAAAATCCCACCATCGTGATCCGGCTTCACCCGCGGTTCAATCACATCTTTTACGGGCATAATGCGTACCGATTCACCGGGATGGGTGATCTCCAGTTCGACCTGGGCCAGGTGTTCATCTTGCAGCAAATGCCCGGTGAGTTCTTCTCTATTGACAAAGAGAGTTTGATTTTTAACTTCTGTGCGGGGACCAAACTGCAAATCTTTGATAAAAATGTTTCCCACTTTCAACTGCATCAACAACTCACCTCCTTTGGCCAGCCCTAACCGATCAACTCTAGGATTTTGCTTTCAACATCCTCAGGTCCGAATTCGCCGTTAAGCTCGTGTTTTTTCTCTCCGTTGTAGTAAAAGGCAATGACTGGCAACGACATAACACCTTGTGCCATCGATAAACGCCTTGCGCTGGTCGTATCTAAGGAGTAGAATGTCATTTTGTCTCCATATTTTGCCGCCAGGCGCTCCATGTCCGGCATGAGAGCCATACATGGGATACATTTCGGACTCCAGAAGTCCACCACAGCCCAGCCAGTGGAGTTGGGAATATGTTCTTCCCAGGAATCTTTACTTAGCGCGATCACTGCTTCACAACCTCCTTCGCTAATTATTCAAGTTATATATTATGCAATCAGTCTCAGGAATCCTCCTGGTGGAATAGGCTTTTACAAAGGACTTTTGCGCAAGGGGCACCTCTGTGAATTTCGTCTTGAACTGTCTGTGAGGTGGCAGTAAAATTCACATTACCATCTCAATCTTCCGAATTCAGGAGTCGCTCTCGGAGGTCTTGTCTGTATGAGAACGAGTATTTATCAAATAATAGTGTTACATCCAAAAAGACGGAGGTCTGAGCATGAAACGATTTGTCACTGTTGATGGCAACGAAGCTGCCGCCCATGTAGCCTATGCTTTTACCGAGGTAAGTGCCATCTTTCCAATTACGCCCTCCTCACCCATGGCAGAGCTGGTGGATATTTGGAGCGCCCATGGCCGCAAGAATCTCTTTGGGGATGTTGTGGACGTGGTGGAGATGCAGTCTGAAGCTGGGGCGGCAGGCGCCCTCCACGGCTCCCTCAGCGTGGGAGCCCTAACAACAACGTTCACGGCCTCCCAGGGCCTTTTGCTGATGATTCCCAACATGTACAAGATAGCAGGAGAGCTGCTGCCGTGCGTCTTTCACGTCAGTGCCAGAGCTTTGGCAGCCCACGCCCTCTCCATCTTCGGAGATCACGCTGATGTGATGGCCTGCCGTCAAACCGGATTCGCTCTCCTAGCATCCTCTAATGTGCAAGAGGTGATGGACCTCGCTTGTGTGGCTCATTTATCGACCCTTTCTGCTAGGGTTCCCTTCTTACACTTTTTTGATGGTTTCCGGACTTCCAATGAATACCAGAAAATCGTACCTTTGGACTATGCCCAGATGGAGACGCTCCTTGACAAGCCCGCCTTAGAAGAGTTTCGTAAACGGGGCCTGAATCCCGAGCGTCCCGTGATCAAAGGGACAGCACAGAATCCCGACATCTACTTCCAAGGACGAGAAGTGGCAAACCCCTTCTATGAAGCTGTCCCCGAAATTGTAGAAGACTATATGAACCGCCTGGGACAGGAGACGGGACGGCGGCATGGCCTCTTTGACTACTACGGCGATCCCGAAGCGGAGGAGGTCGTGGTGGCCATGGGTTCGGTCTGCGACACCATTGAAGGGAGCGTAGATTATTTAGCAAAACAGGGCCACAAGGTCGGTCTGGTTAAGGTCCGCCTCTATCGTCCCTTTTCCGAAGAACACTTCCTAAGAGTGCTCCCTGCGACTGTCCGCAAGATCGCGGTCTTAGATCGGACCAAAGAACCTGGTTCCCCAGGCGAGCCTCTGTACTTGGATGTGGTCAAGGCTTGCCGAGCTCTGCACACAGATCCACAAATCGTAGGCGGCCGTTATGGGCTGGGATCGAAGGACACAACACCTGCTCAAATCGTAGCAGTGTACAGAAATCTGAAGCAGGCTACACCCCGGGATCGGTTCACCATCGGCATCATTGATGATGTCAGCCATAGCTCGCTTCCGGCAGGTGAACCTCTAGATATTACCCCGGAAGGCACAATTGGCTGCAAATTCTGGGGTTTGGGATCCGACGGCACAGTGGGGGCTAACCAAGAAGCGGTTCGAATCATCGGAGAACATACCGATCTATTCGCACAGGCCTATTTCTTCTATGACAGCAAAAAGTCCGGAGGTACCACAGTCTCCCACTTGCGCTTCGGGAAACAGCCCATCAAGGCCCCCTACCTCGTGGATCATCCCCACTACATTGCCTGCCACAACAAGGCGTTCGTGAACAATTACGACCTGCTCAAAGGTATTCGGACGGGGGGCATTTTCGTGCTCAACTGTCCCTGGGAGGGCGAGGAGCTAGCCAAGAACCTGCCCACAGAGACAAAACGAACCCTGGCGGAGAAGAATGTCAAGTTCTATACGATTGATGCCATAGCCATCGCAGGAAATCTCGGATTGGGCAACCGGATCAATATGGTGATGCAGGCAGCCTTCTTTACACTGGCCAAAGTGATTCCAGTGGAAGAAGCCTTGGGCTTTCTCAAGGACTCTGTGGAGAAGCTGTATGGACGTAAGGGCCAGGATATCGTGGCTATGAATGTGGCCGCCATTGATCAAGGGGCCGCCGCCCTGAAGGAGATTCCTGTTCGCCCAGAGTGGGCAGAGCTTAAGGCAGAGGATCGGGACGATCTAGTGGGTGCTCCTCCCTTTGTTGAGGATATTCAAGTACCCATCCAGCGCCACGAAGGCGACGATCTCCCCGTTAGTGCCTTTGTGGGGATGGCAGATGGCGCCTATCCCACAGGAACCACCGCTTATGAGAAACGGGGGATAGCGGTGATGATACCAGAGTGGCAGCTGGAGCGGTGTATCCAGTGCAACCAATGCTCCTTTATCTGTCCCCATGCGGTGATTCGCCCCTTCTTGCTCGATCAGAAAGAAATGGAGGCCGCTCCGCAGACTTTTGCCACGAAAAAGGCCATCGGAAAAGGATTGGAGAGTTTTGGGTATCGCATTCAGCTCAGTCCCTTGGATTGCACGGGATGCGGCAACTGCGCCGATGTGTGCCCTGCACCTGACAAGGCTTTAATCATGAGACCTGCCGACCAGGAGATCGTCAAGCAGAAAGACAACTGGCTGTATGCACTCCAGGTCACGAGCAAAGAGGACAGCGTGGATTGGAGGACGCTAAAGAACAGTCAGTTTCGCACCCCGCTCTTTGAGTTCCACGGAGCCTGCCCCGGATGCGGGGAGACCCCTTATATACGCTTGCTGACCCAGCTCTTTGGCGAACGTATGCTTATTGCCAATGCTACCGGCTGTTCATCCATCTATGGTGCCAGTGTCCCTTCTTTCCCTTACACCACCACCGCAGAAGGGCAGGGGCCGGCTTGGGCCAACTCCCTTTTTGAGGACAATGCCGAATTCGGGTTCGGCATGCGGCTGGGGGGGAAGAAGGTGGAGAAGCGCCTTATTCAGTTCGTTGGGGAGCTCCTTGCTGACGGCGGCCTGTCCCCGGCGGCTAAGGATGCCTGCGAAAAATGGCTCGTGAGCAGGCATGATTCCATGGCTTCGGCCCGGGCCAGCAGAAGCCTCGTGCAGGCGCTGCAGGGTGAGGTGGGAAAACACCCCCTGGTCGGTGAGATTCTGAACCACAAGGAACACTTGACGAAAAAGTCCCAATGGATCATTGGCGGGGACGGCTGGGCCTATGATATTGGCTATGGTGGGGTAGATCATGTGCTATCCCTTGGGGAAGATGTGAACCTCTTGGTCTTGGATACGGAAGTCTATTCCAATACAGGGGGCCAGTCCTCCAAAGCCACGCCTACAGCTGCCGTGGCCAAGTTCGCAGCCTCAGGCAAAAGGATACGGAAGAAGGATCTAGGCCGCATGGCCATGACCTACGGGTATGTCTATGTGGCGCAAATCGCCATGGGGGCCAATATGAACCACACCATCAGAACCATCTTAGAAGCGGAAAGCTATCCAGGACCATCCCTGATTATTGCCTACTCGCCCTGCATTAACCATGGTATTCGCAGCGGCATGGGCTCGAGCATCCTCCAAGAGAAGCGAGCGGTGGAAGCAGGCTATTGGCACCTCTACCGCTATAATCCACTCTTGAAAGCGGAGGGAAAGAATCCCTTTACCCTGGATTCGAAACCGCCCACTGCATCGTTCAAGGAATTTCTCCTGAGTGAAGTGCGTTATGCATCTCTGCAGCGGACCTTCCCTGACCTAGCGGAGGAGTTGTTCAGCAAAGCTGAGGCGGATGCCCAGGAACGCTTAGGGGAATACCAACGCCTAGCCCACCTTGAATGACAAGCGGCGCCCTTCAAAAGGGCGCCAACTGGTCTCACTTGCGATTCTTATTGACCCATTCCCGGGCCCATTCCACGTTATCGATACTGGGCACCGGAACTTTGGAGACAGGTTTTTGGTGTTCCACATTGGCCCAAGCAGCTGTGGAGTGTTCCTCAATGGGAACATCCCGAATTTTGGTACCTTTCTTCGGTTCCGTCGTCACATCATCTCCCCCTTGGCCATAGTCTAGGAAAAGTCAGGCCAATCTATGACAGTATTCTTTCCCAAATAGAGGGATACAAGGGAAAATGTCAAATATTCTGGGCGTGGAAAAGGGAGGATGAACGGATTGACCATTGCATTCAGCGGAAAAGAGCTGCTTCAGATCATTACCGAGCTGGTGTCCATTCCCAGCCCATCGGGGTATACAGAACGGATTGCAGAGCACTTGGCCGATGGTCTCAATCAGATGGGCATTGATTATGAGAAGAACCGCAAAGGGGCCATCATCGCCACCGTCCCAGGAAAAAATGACCAGGTGCATCGCCTGATTACCGCCCACATTGATACCCTTGGCGCCATGGTCAAAGAGATCAAAGAAGATGGTCGTCTACGCTTAACCAAAATCGGCGGTTCCCGCTGGGCTCATGTGGAAGGAGAGTACTGCAAGATCTTTACCGCTGACGGGAAGACTCTGACAGGGACGATCCTGATGCACCAGACCTCTGTCCATGTCTACAAGGATGCCTCCACAGCGGAGCGCAATCAGGAGAACATGGAGGTTCGTCTGGATGCCAAGGTGACGGGGGACGACGACGTGAGGAAGCTGGGAATCGCGGTGGGAGATTTTGTTGCCTTCGATCCACGAGTGGAGGTTTTACCCAGCGGTTTCATTAAGTCCAGACATCTGGATGATAAGGCCAGTGCCGGTATTTTGCTCTATCTGCTGCAAGAAATAAAGGAGAATCAAGTGGAGCTGCCTTATACGACCCACTTTTTGTTTTCCAATTACGAGGAAATTGGTTTTGGCGGCAACTCTAACATCCACCCTGCAGTCGCTGAGTATCTGGCTGTAGACATGGGCGCCATTGGTGATGGACAGACCACCGATGAGTTCACCGTGTCCATTTGCGCCATGGATGCTTCGGGACCGTACAATGCCACGCTCCGCCAGCACCTGGTGGACTTGGCCACGGAGCATAAGATCGATTACCGGGTCGACATCTATCCTTACTACGCTTCAGATGCCAGCGCCGCTCTACGGGCGGGGCATGACATCATTCATGGACTGATTGGTCCAGGAATTGACGCATCCCATGCCTTCGAACGAACCCATGTGGATTCGGTGGTGAATACCGCCAAACTCGTCTACTACTATCTGTTATCGGATCTGAGTTAGGGGCTCTAGGCTGTCCTCTAAGTACGCTTCGAGCACCTCCCTCACGGTGGTGTTCAGAAAGAGGATCTCCCCTGCGGCCAAAACGGGGTAACTTGATCCTGCGCTGGCCAGAAAGTCGCTGGTGACCACGGTGTAGCTACGATCGAGGTCAATCAGCTTTGGCCCATCATAAAAGTCGCCGGAGCGTTTGGCCTTAACCTCAAGGAGCTCGGCAAACTGCGGACCGTCTAAGGTCACCACCACAGCTTCGTTCCCGAAAGGCTCCACGGTGAAGACATCTCCTTTGGTGACGGCTCCCTGGGAAAGGCCTGCGCGCACTCCCCCCGCGTTGTACAGGGCAGCGTCTGCGCCACTGAGGTCCCTTAGGGCCTGTGTGAGCAGCATGCCTATTCCGTTTTTGGTATACCCTCTGGAGGCATATCCAAGCACCCGATCCATCTCCACCGCCAAAATGGCTTCGTAATAGTCGTCAATGGCAAGGAGGCTCGGGTGCGGTGGTATGTCTTCTGTGATTTCCAGGAGTTCTGCCCGCGCCTGATACTCTCCATCTGTACAAATTACGATCTTGCCTAAGTACTCGGCCGAGGAACCGGTTTGCGTAATCAGGGTGCCCCCAATTCGCATTGGTCGGCCCAGGACGGTGTGACTGTGCCCCCCAATAATGGCAGTGATCCCCGGCACTCTCTGAGCCAAGAGCAAATCATCTCCATAGCCCAAATGGGATAGCACGATACAGATGTCAAAAGCTCCTGTTTGCTCTTGGAGTATCTCTTTTAGGACAGCTTCGGGGTCAAGAAAGGTCAAACCCTGCACATTGCGGGGAAAGGACATCTGCGGTGTAGATGGCAAGGTGAGGCCGACGATAAGGACGCGCACACCGCCTACGTCCCGCACAAGAAACGGAGGGGCAAATGTCTGTCCGTCTCGTGTAAGCACGTTGGCGCTGAGCCAGGGAAGGCCTGCTTGGAGAGAATTTTGGAGGGTACCAAGGCCAAAATCAAAGTCATGGTTTCCTATGGCTAGGGCATCGTAACCCAATGTCAAAACCGCCGTTTGTTCCGCTTCACCTTGGAACAGGTTGGAGACAGGCGTCCCGGAGAAAAGGTCTCCCGCATCGACCAGCAGGAGGTCAGGATACACCCCTCGCAGCTGGGCCACTAAGGTGCCTACTTTCGCTAAAGACTGGCCGTGGAGATCGTTGGTGTGCAAAATGACCAGTTCTTCTCCCCAGCTAAGGGCTGGAAAGGCAAAAACGCTCACCAAGAGGATCAGGACGAAGGCGGTGGCGCTTCTTTTTTTGGACCCGGCTATCTGCTCAAATCGGTGCCACAAACCAACAGCGACCGTTCCCAGAAGCGCAATGGACCCACCCGCCAGAAAGAGTCCTGTTCCAGTCCAGGCATCATAGATGGGTCCCCCTATCAGCCCTCCCAGAAGTTGGGGTAATGTCACGGTGAAGGCTGTCTGCAACGTGAAGCCCGTGGCGTGGTATTCCTTTGGAACTATGCGGTCGACAATCAGCACGAGGGCCACTAAGGTTGTGGCATAGGTCAGACCTTTTGAAGCGTGAACGACCAGCATCAAGAGGGGATTGAAGGAAAAAGCAAATACAAAAAGGCGCAGTGCCGTGACAAAGCCTGAAATGATCAGGAGGCGCTCTGGGCTGAGCTTGTCTAACATTCGAATGGTGCCCAGAAAAACGGGAATCTCCACCAAGGCTGTGATACTCCAGGCCAGTCCGATCAGGGCGCTCGAACCGCCCCGTTCAGCCATGACTACACTTAGAAAGTTCGTGGGCATATGGTGGCCGAACTGCAGGAGAAAGGTGGTGGCCAAAAGGAGCAGGAAGCGACCTCGCAGGACGCGCGCCAGCCCCGTCAGGGAGAACCCTCTGGGCTTGGCACTGGTGGCTGCGGCCAGGGGCAGTCGTGACACCCAAAGGGCCGTGATGATGATCCCCAGAGCGTACAGGGCAAAGATTATGGAGCTACGCTGATCGAAGATGGCGCCTACGATGACCGAAACACCTGCAAAGCCCAGGGAACCCCACAGTCTAGTTGCACCCCATTTGCCTTTTTGGGACAGCATTCTCACACCCATGGAATCCAAGACGGGACTTAGGGGCCCCTGGAACAATCCTACCAGGACGGCGAGGACGAAGAACACAGAGGAGACGGGTAGGAAGGCAAACACAAAGACACTGAGAGCGGAAGCTAAGGCCAGGATGGCAAAAAGCCGCGGCAGGTTTCCCCACAAGTCGCCCACATAGCCCCACAGCGGCTGAGTGAGGAAGGTGACAAGGGGTCCTATGGCTGCATAAATCCCAATGGAGATACCGCTCCATCCTGCCGCATCCAGATAGAGGGTGATGTAGGGGAGCAAGGATCCCAGGGAAGCAAAGAATAGAAAGTAGCTGATGGAGACCGCCCTTTGGGGGTTTGTCCTAGGCATGACTGTTCTCCAAGGTAATAGACGTTCCCAATCGGAGTGTAACCGGTTGCCCAAAATGGGAAAAAGAGATCTCATCTCCGGCCACCAACAAATAGGATGTGTTTTGGGAACGCACTTTGATTTGGAGCTGGGCGCCTCTAAACTTGACTTTGAAACTGTAGCTCTTCCACTGTTCCGGCAGGAAGGGCTTGAAGCTAAGCTCACCCCCGAAGGTCCGCATGCCAGCAAAACCGTTCACTACTCCCATCCAGGAACCAGCCATGCATGCTGTATGCAGGCCCTGCCAGGCATTGCGATTATAGTCGTCGAGATCGAGGCGGACTGTCTGCAAGAAGTAATTGTAGGCGAACTCGGCATAACCCAGTTCTGCGGCGATAATACTGTAAATGGCAGGAGACAAGGACGAGTCGTGGGTGGTTCTCGGTTCATAGTAGTCGAAATCGGCCTTCTTCTCTGCTAAGGTGAACTGATCGCCCAGGAGAAACAGCAGCAAGACCACATCGGCTTGCTTAATCAGCTGGTAGCGCCAAATCACCAAGGGGTGCCAGTTGGCCACCAGGGGAATCTCGTCTGGGCTAATGGAGTCAATATCAATGGGATCTTTGTCCAAGAACGAATCATCCTGAGGGTGGATACCCAATTCTTCGTTAAAGGGCAAGTACATGTTATCGGCGCATTCTTTCCAGCGCAGAAACTCTTGTTCGCTCAGATTTAGCTTCTGCACTAACCGGGTATAGGCTTGGGGATAATCCTCTTTGAGAATGTCCCGGGCCCTAAGGGCCAGTCTCAGGTTGAACTGGGCCATGTAGTTGGTGTAGCAGTTGTTGTTCACTCCCGGCTTGTACTCATCGGGTCCGCAGACCTCATTAATGCAATAGCGGCCGCCTCGCGATGGGAGAAAGACGCCCCGGTGCGCCCAGCATCTTGCTGTCTCAAAGAGTATCTCCGCACCCATGTCCCGAAGAAACTCTAGATCCTCCGTTGCTTCCACATATTTGTGGACGGCGTAGGCAATAGCGGCATTAATGTGGTATTGGACTGTGGAACCCAGGAAATTCCCTGAGGCTTCATGGCCGTTGATCGTACGCCAGGCATAGAGAGCACCCTGATCACGCATACGTTTTGCGTTCTCCCGGGCGGCATCCAAAATGCTGTAGCGGTATTCGAGAAGCTTGCGAACCAGGCCCGGCTGGCTGTACAAGAAGAAGGGAATAATGTAGGTTTCCGTATCCCAGAAATAGTGGCCCTCGTAGTGCTCGCCGCTTAAGCCCTTAGCGGCGATATTTGTCAGGCCGTCGCGACCGGCTGATTGCAGCAGTTGCAAGGCGTTGAAGCGCATCCCTTGCTGCAGCGCGGCATCGCCCTCAATTTCCACATCCGTATTCGTCCAGTATTCACGCAAAAAAGCTGTATGTTCTTGCTTGCCAGATGCATAGCCTTTCGCTGCGCTCCTCTGGACTAAGCGCTCGGCCATGCTTCCTAGATGCTCTTGTCCGACTTCCCTGGAGGTTGTGAAGGCCACGAACTTCTCTAGGGTCACAGTCTGTCCCATTTCTCCTTCATAACGGGCTAGAAAATCTAGGTATGTGGTGGAAGCTGATCCCATGATAGAAGCGGCGGGCGTAGTGCGATGGGTCACAGCACAGGCTATGGCCAACTTACTGTTTTTGGTGCGGGACACCACGACCCCGCTCTCGTTGGTATGTGTTGTGGACAAAACCTCCAGAGCAGGCTGGCGCAGGTGGTGGTAATTGGTCACAGCTCCATTGATGTGGGAGCGGAGGGTGATGGGCCCGTGGAAATTCAGGGGCGTCACAGAACAGCGGAGAAAGGCCAAGTGCTGGTTGGCCTGGGAAAGAAAGCGCTCAAAGGCAATCCTTAGGCGCCGGCCTCCAGGACTTGTCCAGACAAGGTTTCGCCGTAGCACACCTTCCCTAAGGTCGAGTGTACGGGAGTAGTTCTCAAGGCTGCCGGAAAACATGGAAAACTCTTCATTGCCCACTATGATCTTAAGACCCTTCCAGTCCGTCACATTGATCATGGATTGATATTCCGCTGGCTGTTTGGCCATGTACTCTCCGTACATGATGGGTTCAGTTTCATAGATTCCGTTAATATAGGCTCCCGGCGTGGATGGAACATGACTGGGCAGCCCTTCCTCAAAGGTACCCCTCAGTCCCATGTAACCGTTACCTAAGGAGAAAATCGATTCATTTCGATGGTTGTACTCGGGATGGAACTCCGTCTCCACAACCTGCCAGGGGTCAAAGGGATAAATAGACGGCCTGTTCTGGTGAAACTTTCGCATGGCTAAATCTCCTTCAAACGTTCTCCGTTCTGTATTTGGCGATCATTGCCCAATATCCTTCTCCCTGACTTTGAGTGGGCTGTGGCATAAGGTTGGCTAATAATAGCTATACTTTCAGGGTATCCTGTGATGAGAGAGAGCTGTGAGGTGGTGACACAAATTGAAGATTTTGATGCTGTCCTGGGAATATCCTCCAAAAGTGATCGGAGGCTTGGCCCGAGCCGTAGCAGATTTGTCCCAGGCTTTGGTGGAAGAGGGGCACGAGGTGTCGGTGGTGACCGGTGATTGGCCGGAGAGTGGGCAAAGCGAGTATGTGCAAGGGGTCCGGGTGTATCGGGTAAATCAGTTTTTTCCAAAGCCCATGGGTTTTTTGGACGAGGTACACTTCATGAACTACCACATGGTGCAAAAGGGAGCAGAGCTGTTAAGTCAAGCTCATTTCGATCTGATCCACGCCCATGATTGGATGGTGGCTCCCAGTGCTAAGGTTCTGAAACATGCCTTTGAGAAGCCTCTAGTCTGCACGATACATGCCACCGAATGGGGGAGGAATAACGGTCTCCACAATGACCTGCAGCGGCATATCAGCGATTTGGAGTGGTGGCTCACCTATGAGTCCTACAGGGTCATCTGCTGCAGTGAGTATATGCGGGATGAACTGCGCCGGATTTTTCAGGTCCCCGAGGATAAACTCAGCGTTATTCCCAATGGTGTCCGGGTGGAGGATTTCGCCCGCGTGCACCAAGATTTGGACAATTGGCGGCGCAACTGGGCTCTGCCTGAGGAAGAAATCGTGTTTTATGTGGGGCGCCATGTCTTCGAAAAGGGGATTGATCTCTTGCTGTCGGCGGCCCCTAAGGTCTTGGAACATCGCCCCCAGGCCAAATTCGTGATAGCCGGAAAAGGACCTTGTCATGATGAGCTGAAGCGGCAGGCCTGGGACTTGGGATTGGGAGAGAAAGCGCTTTTCCCTGGATTCATTGACGATCTGGACCGCAACAGTTTGTATCGCTTGGCCGACTGTGCCGTGTTTCCCAGTCGCTATGAGCCTTTTGGCATCGTAGCCCTTGAGGCTATGGCTGGTGACGCGCCAGTAGTAGTGAGCGATGTGGGTGGGTTTTCCGAGACAGTGCAGCATGGAAAAAACGGACTCACCTTTTATGCCGGTAACCCGAATTCCCTGGCGGATAACATTCTTCACCTCTTAGGCGATAAAGCACTGGCGCGCAGACTCAATGAGCAGGCCAACCTGGATCTGCAGGAGAGGTTCAACTGGAACCACATCGCCAACCGGACTATGGAGAGCTACAAACAGATCGGCGCCCATCGGCATGAACACAAACAATTCTATGATCGTTACCATATCATCAGTGATGTGCAGGAGAGGGGGAAACGTGTACGTGAGAGCAGTAATCATGGCCGGTGGTGAGGGTGTTCGGCTCAGACCCCTCACCTGTACTTTGCCAAAACCTATGGTACCCATCTTGAATCGACCGATGATGGAACACATTATCAATCTCCTGAAGAAGCATGGTTTAACGGAACTGGCCAGTACCTTGTGGTATCTTCCCGACGATGTGACCAACTACTTTCAGGATGGTTCGGCTTTTGGGGTCAGTATGGATTACTTCATCGAAACAAAGCCCCTAGGCACCGCAGGCAGCGTGAAGAATGCGGGGCAGTTCTTGACCGACACCTTTCTCGTGGTCAGCGGAGACGCCCTGACCGATATCAACCTCAGTGCAGCCATCGACTTCCATAGGCGTAAAGGATCCCTGGCAACCCTGGTGCTCACTCGAGTTCCGAATCCCTTAAGCTATGGCGTTGTGTTAACCGCAGACGATGGCCGAATCACCCAATTCCTAGAAAAGCCCACGTGGAGCCAAGTCTTTAGTGATACTGTCAACACCGGCATTTACATCTTGGAGCTTGAAGTGCTAGACTTGGTTCCCCCGGGCCAAAAGGTTGACTTCAGCCAGGATGTCTTTCCAGAACTCCTCAGGCGCAAAGCACCAATGTACGGGTATGTGGCTTCAGGCTACTGGTCGGATGTGGGCAATCTGGAAGTGTATCGTCAAGCCCAAAAGGACTGTCTGGACGGAAAGGTACAAATCGACCTTCCTCCGCCCCTGTCGGACCATCTCTATCTGGAAGAAGGCGTTCATATCCACGACAGTGCCCATGTTGAAGGGCCCGTTTACATCGGGAAGGACGTTCGCATCGGAGCAGGTGTCTATGTGGGACCGTACAGCGTGATTGGACCCTACAGCCAAATCGATTCCCATGCCAGTCTAAAACAGAGTCTTTTGTGGTCCGGGGTGAGGGTTGGCGGCCGCACCCAGCTCAGGGGATGCGTCTTAGCCAAGGATGTGTGGGTGGAGAAAGCTGTGGAAATCTATGAAGGTGCCGTCCTCGGGCCGAAGGTACGGGTAGGAGCCCAGTCAACCATTGCCCCTAACACCAAGGTTTGGCCGGAAAAAATCATTCTAAGTGGCACGAAACTCAGGAGCTCTCTAGTTTGGGGGAGTCAGGAACAGAGACCGATCTTTACCAAACATGGTATAGCCGGGGACATTCGGGGAAATCTAACCCCGGAAATCTTAACGCAATTAGGCTTCAGCTACGCCGCCTTCCTTGGAGGAAAGAGCAGAGTGTTGGTGACCAGCGATGTCTCCAAGGTGGCAGATTTGGCCAAACGTGCTCTGGTAGTTGGCTTGAGGGGGGGAGGTTTGGACATCCACGATGGCGGCGATGTGGTAGGGCGGATGACTCGTTCAGCCGTCCAGGAAATGGCACTCGACGGCGCGCTCCATGTGGGAGTGGAAGTCCGAGACCCCAACCTGGTCTACATTGAATGCTGGGATGGCCGCGGTCGCTTTCTCTCCAAGGGCGATCAGAGAAAGATCGAAGGGATCTTTGTGAGGGAAGACTATCCCCGTTTTGGTGCGGATGATCTGGGCGATTTCATTCAGGTCGCGGGCTTGCGGAAACGTTATCTACAGCGTCTAGCCAAACATTATCCCAGTGGTTCTCCCCACTTCCAGGTGGGCTTGTTGGTGGATCCCGCAGGTGATCCCTTTGGAGAATTGGTTCGAGACTTCCTGAAAAAGAGCGGATACGAGGTCGTGACAGATGCTGTAGCGGGAATACCCACCATCGTGGTACAGGATCGTGAGTGGTGTTTTCAGGATGAAAAGGGACGTCGCCTCACCAACCAGGACTGGTGGCTGGGTTTTGTTCAAGCCCTGAAAGGTCGGAGCCGTAAAGCGGTGGCTATGCCAGTTCATATTTCTGAGAAAGCAGCGAAAACAGCAACCGAACAAGGCCTTGATGTGTGTTGGACCAAAATGGAGGCTTCCTTCTGGATGGAGGTGGCTACAGAGCTTGGAAACACTTTGCTCGATGAGAATCTGGAAGTGTTTCCACACATTGAGCCCTTGGCCAGTATTGGCGAGCTTCTTTTCTTGATCAGCTCGAGTAAGATTCCCCTTAGTTCCTGGCATGGAACAACCCATATGAAAGAGGCGGAAGTTGAGTGCCCTTGGGATGAAAAGGGCCGGGTCATGCGCAAGCTGATCGAAAGTTCCGACCCGGAAAACACCTTGTATTTGGACGGCATCAAGGAACGGCGCGGTGCGGGCTGGGCCCTTGTCGTTCCCGACGGAGATGAGCCTGTCTTTCGCCTCTACAGCGAGGCGGAGACGGAGTGGGAAGCCAATAGCCTAATCCAACACTATGTCAATCTGATCCAACGTCACCAAAGCGAGGAGAGGTAAGAGATGGCAGCAATTCCCCAACCAAAGGTAGCATTTTTTTGTATGGAGTATGGACTCGACGAAACATTCACGATTTACTCGGGCGGTTTAGGGGTGTTGGCGGGAGATATCCTCAAAACAGCACGGGACTTGGATTTGCCCTTCGTGGGAATCGGAATTCTCTGGAATGAGGGGTATTCGGATCAATTTTTGGACAAGAACGGTTTCCCGCAGCATTGCAGACAGAACTACGACCGCGCCCACTTGGAGGACACCGGGCTCACCGTCAGTCTGTGGATTCGAGGCGAGGAGGTTACCTGCAAGGTTTGGAAGACGGAGGCTTTCAACAATGTCCCCTTGTATCTCCTAGACGCGGACCTGCCAGGTACATCCCATGGTTGGATTACCCGGCAGCTCTATGCCAGCTCTCCCCAAGAAAGGGTGGCTGCAGAGATGGTTCTCGGTATCGGCGGGGTGCGCTTCCTGCGTCGATTAGGGTTTGAACCCGATGTTTATCACCTCAATGAAGGGCACGCGGTCTTTGCGGGCTTAGAATTGATCCGGGAGAAAATGTCCAGGGGCACAGATTTTCTACGGGCCTGGGAAGAGACAAGGCAGCAAATCGTCTTTACTACCCATACACCTGTGATGGCGGGTAATGAGGAGCACGACCATGGTTTGCTTAGGCACATGGGAGCATGGGTGGGACTGGAGTATGATCAAGTGGAGCAGCTGGGAGGAAACCCTTTCAACATGACCGTGGCAGGCTTGCGCTTAAGCTACATTTCCAATGGCGTGTCACAGCTTCATGGAGCCACCGCTCGGGCTATGTGGCGAGGTAACCCAGGAACCGCACCGATCATCAGCATAACCAACGGGGTCCATGTGGAAACTTGGCAAAATGAGTTCATGAAGCAAACCTATAATGTACAGGGAAATCTCTGGAAGGCGCACCTCCAACTGAAAAAGAGGCTCCTGGAAGAAATCGAAAATCGCACTGGGGTCTCCTTTGATTTGGATGCCCTCACCATTGGCTTTGCCCGTCGAGCGGCAACGTATAAGCGGAGCGGCTTGATATTCCATCGACCCCATGTCATTGAGCCGCTCCTGCGGGATCGCACAATTCAGCTGGTATTTTCCGGGAAAGCACACCCCGAGGATGATTGGGGTAAGCAAATTGTCGCCAACATTGCGGAAATGGCCTACAAATTCCCCGATAGTGTGGTTTTCCTGGAGAACTACAACATGGAGTTGGGACGAATTCTTACCTCGGGTTGCGATGTGTGGCTGAACACACCGCAAAGGCCGCTGGAAGCGTCTGCCACATCTGGGATGAAGGCTGCCCTGAACGGGGTGCTGAACCTCAGCGTCTTGGATGGATGGTGGCCGGAGGGTTGTCTGCATGGCGTGACCGGCTGGCAATTTGGGGGAGGATATGAAGGACCTGAGCAAACCATGGTGGATGCCCTGTCCCTCTACGAGGTTTTGCTGGAAGAAGTCATTCCCACGTACTATGAGGATAGGGCCCGATGGCAGGAGATGATGCGGGCTAGCATCTCCATGGCCATGCACCGCTTTTCAACCAAACACATGCTGACCAAGTACAACAATCTAATGTACCAACCCTCCACAACGCTGCGTAAGATCAAGCGAGATATTTCCAGCGCAATGGCCATTCAGTAGGGAAAAAAACGGAGCGCCAGTTCAATCTGGCGCTTTTCCATCCCCTGGGCTATACTGGATGGGGAGGGGATCGCAGTGAAGAAGACCGACTATACCATGCTGCAGCGTCAGTTACGAAGTCTCTTAGAGGGAGAGACCCATTGGCTGGCAAATTTGGCTAACACATCTGCTCTGCTCTTTTCTGAAGTGGAGGGCCTAAACTGGGTCGGCTTTTACCTCTTGGAAGGTTCCGAGCTGGTGTTAGGACCCTTTCAAGGCAAGCCCGCCTGCGTCCGCATACCGCTGGGCCAAGGTGTCTGCGGTACGGCCGCAGAGCGCCGGGAGGCCATTGTGGTTCCCAATGTTCATGCGTTTCCTGGACACATTGCCTGTGACGCTGCCTCCCAATCAGAAGTGGTGCTGCCGATGATAACCCCCGCAGGTAAGCTTGTGGGAGTCTTAGATGCGGATAGTCCACGTCTATCTCGCTTTGATCAAAGGGACGCGGAGGGATTGGGCGTGATCGTCGAGATCTTGATGGCCGCCTGCCGGTGGCCCCTTGCAGTTAGCCTTGGAGAATCGTAAGGTTCATTCCATATTCTTTGCGAAATGCTTCCGCTTGACGTAGGGCATCTCGAATTTCCAGATCGCGTTTTTGGTTGCCGAACACCTTCAGCTCGCAGTTCCCTGCTGTGATCGTGGCTTGCAGGTGGGTTACCACTCCAGTTCTGGACCGATCAAGACTGTGGGCGATCTGGAGCAGAGGGGCCAGCTTTTTTATGCGATCGATATCGTGGGCATCAATGGGCCCATGGGTCACGTAGTTTTGAAGGCTCCCCTGGAAGAAGCCATCATGGGATGCGGCTAAAAAGGCTGCCAGCACTCTTTCGCGATGGGTTAAACCCACAAGGGGTGAGTTCAGAACTGTGTAGAGGGTGTGCTTCTCCAGGCTTTCCACACTGATTACGACTCCCAACTCATGGAGGAGACCGGCGATTAACAGCAGGCGTCTCTCATAGCTTCCCAGTCCGTGCAGGGACGCGAGTTGATCAAAGAGGATGACCGCTAGGTTCGAAACGCGCCGCAGATGGTTTTCGTCCAGGTTGTGATAGTCAATGAGATTGTGCGTATGGTGGGTGAGCACATTAAACAAAATGGGATCCCGAGGATAGGTATATTTGTAGAATAGCCCGTCTCGGAGGCTGCTTGCGCACACCATGAGCTCCGATCCATTGATGGCCTGAAGCAGTCGGTAGATGATTCCTATGCCGGCCACACTTAGATCAGCACGAGCCTGCTCCAATCCGGGTACTTGATGTCTCTCTCTCAAGTCCATTCCTTTGAGCATGGTGTAGATTTCTCCCACAGCTTCGGTGGGAATGATGATCCCATGGGTGACATCGGGTACGTACTGAACATGACGGCGGTAGACTCTGGCTAAGGAGCGACAGGTGCCTCCAAGGCCCATCAGTCTTGGGTATTCGGGAAGCCAGGGGATTTGTGCAAAGGTCTCGTCCAGGAATTTCTCCAAAGCATCAAGATTTTCGCTGGTAGGAAGATCGTTCAAATGATATGTCTCCATCAGCGAGACTGCACCAAAATCCAGAGTAATGGAGTTTTGGGGCAGACGATTCTCGAAACCCACCAGTTTTAGTGCTCCTCCGCCGATTTCGGCCATCAGCCCTGCGGTCTCAGTGACGCTATTGACTAACCCAATATACCCCAAATGTGCCTCTTCTTCGCTGGACAGCACCTCAATGGTTACTCCCGTCTGCTCCCAAATGGCATCGACTAACTCCTTCTGGTTGGGAGCGCGGCGCACCGCGGCCGTGGCTACCGCCATAATGTGAGTAACCTTTCTGGCCCGGCAAAACCGGACAAAAAGCGAGACGATCTCCACCGCCGAATCCATTCCTTCCTTGGTCAACACGCCTTGGGCATCGGTTCCGCTGCGCAGACGGACCGTCTCTTTCAGGTTTTCAATCTGGTGGTGGGCACCATTCTCTTTGATATCAATAATGATCAAGCGTATAGAGTTGGACCCTAGGTCAATAATGCCGATTCGCTCCATAATGCGCTCCTCCTTGTCAAGCTAACTCTATTTTAACAGATTCGAAGTGGCAATCAAGTTTTGTGTTTTCTTGACAAGGGTTCTCGATATCAGTATAATTTTGGTAAGCATTACACAAATAATGCCGCTTTACGCAAAGGTTTGCGCGGCTTGGATGGTGATGAAGTGGAGATTACGAGAAAATCAGAGTACGCGGTAAGTGCTTTGGTCGAACTAGCTCAGCACCAAGGGGAGTACGTTTCCTCAAAGATTATAGCGGGCCGGCAGGAGATCCCGGTCAATTTTTTGCCCCAAATCATGGCTTTATTGGGCGCCCAAGGCTGGGTTGTGGGCGTGAGGGGACCGGGAGGAGGGGTTCGTCTTGAAGTGGATCCCGCTTTGATTACGGTGAAAGACGTCATTGAGGTGATCGAAGGACCCATAGCTATCGCCAAGTGTCTTGCAGGCGATGTGGCCTGTTCCAGAGAAGGTCATTGTCCGATGCATTCCGTGTGGGTAGAAGCCCAGGAAGCGTTCGTTAATGTCTTGCAGAATAGAACCATAGCGGATTTGGTGGCCGATACCCCCCGAAAATATGAGGAAGGCAGGAAATATATGTCGGGGGTGGAATAGTAAATGATAGTTAAATCCAAAGGAGTGTCCGGTTTGAGAAAACAAACACTAGGAATTATGCTTGTATTATTGGTAGCTCTATTTGCACCGGCTATGGTCTCGGCTAATTCCATCGGCTATGTGGACTTTGAGTTCTTGTTTTATGCACATCCCGAATATGATGTGAAGAACAGTGAGTTGCAGGTGGCTGCGGAAGAGTTGTACTTAAAGATCCAGGCTGAGGCCGAGGAACTGGAGACTCAAGAAGAGATGGATGAGCTGCTCGCCGAGTACGAACTGGAATTTGAACGAATTGAGCAGCAAGTGCGACTCGATCTGGTTACCTTCATCCTGGAGATTATCGAGCAGGTAGCTGAATCCCGTAGTATTGATATCGTTGTGCCGGAGAGTTCAATTATTTACGGCGGTGTGAATTTGACAGCGCCTATCATAGAGGCGATGTACGGAGCGTACGGCATTTCGGTTCCGTCTTCCATTAGAGAACTACTGCAGTAGATTCAGTAGGACTTTTCTGGATAAGGGAGAATAATACAGGGAAAAATCCGAAAGAGGTGAAGGCGTTGTCAAAATGGGAGTGCACGGTGTGCGGATATATTTATGATCCGGCCATTGGCGATCCAACGCAGGACATTCCTCCAGGGGTAGACTTTAACGATCTGCCCGATGACTGGGTATGTCCGGAATGTGGTGTAGAAAAGGACTTGTTTGAAGAACTATAAGGTCTTGAGGAGGAAAAAAGCCGATGAACCCCAAGGTTGACCCAGATCTGTGTATTGGCTGCGGTGTATGTGCCGAAACCTGCCCAGACGTGTTTGAAATGGGAGACGATGGTCTGGCACACGTGATTGAAGGTGCGGACTGCGAATCCGCAGGTTGCTGTCAGGAAGCGGCAGACGCCTGTCCAACTGAAGCGATATCGCTCTAATCTAGAAAAACCAGCGAATAGCTGGTTTTCTTTTTTCCAGATTCACCAGAAGTCTACTGGGTTAGGCCGGAGCATTCCCGGGAACATTAAGCCTACCAGGACAAGAGGGAGGTGAATTTGATGGCATTAGGATCTTCGAGTTCTAACACCAAGGTTATTCCCGAAGCATACCAGGCCATGAATCAGTTCAAATATGAAGTAGCCACTGAACTGGGGATCAACCCCGAGTACAAGTCTGGATATTGGGGAAACATTTCTTCCCGTGAATGTGGTGCCGTTGGTGGACATATGGTGAGACGTATGATCGCCGCTGCTCAGCAATCGTTAGTTGGCCAGGGCGGAGGAACCACTGGCTTCCGTGGAAACTTCCCGCAAGAACCAAACCAGTAAGGTGATTACCTAACTGACAGGATGCCCGGCACCTTGCGTGCCGCAGCATCCTGTTTTATTGGGAGGTGAGTGTTAAGTGGCCAGGAAAAGTCGGAAGAGGAATACCAAACTTGTTCCCGAAGCGGCTCAGGCCATGCACAAGTTTAAGTATGAGATGGCAACCGAACTCGGAATAAACCCCGAATACGAAGCTGGATACTGGGGAAACATTGCCTCCCGCGAGTGTGGCGCAGTGGGTGGACAAATGGTACGCAAGATGCTGGCGGAGGCTGAGCACAGCCTCATGGACCATGAGGCTGGGTTTAAACAGTAGCGGAGGGGAGGAGATGCCCCTCCTTTTTTTCTTGTCAATGCTGGATTTCTGTGATATATTTAGATTTGGTAACGTGAGGTCCAGGAGAGATTAACGTGCACAGGACGTTCATGCAAGAGGCATTGGCCGAGGCTCGTTTGGCGTTAGCCAGTGGAGAAGTACCCGTTGGTGCAGTTGTGGTTCTCGATGGGGAAATCATCGGCAGGGGTCACAATCAAAGGGAAACCCAAAAGGATCCCACAGCCCATGCTGAAATGCTAGCCATTCGCGAGGCAGCTCGGTACCTTAATCGCTGGCGCTTGACGAACGCCACCTTATATGTTACTCTAGAGCCCTGTCCGATGTGTGCCGGAGTCATTGTGAATGCTCGTTTACGGAGGTTGGTCTTCGGAGCCTATGACTCCAAAGCAGGGGCCGTAATCTCTTTGATGAACCTGGTGCAAGACAGACGGCTCAATCACTTCGTGGAAGTCTATGATGGCATTTGCCAAGATGAGTGTGCCGCGTTACTCCAAGATTTTTTTCACGAGTTACGTTAGCCGCGATCAAGGAGAGGTGACAGAGCGGCCGAATGTGGCGGTCTCGAAAACCGTTGGGCGTGCAAGCGTCCCGTGGGTTCAAATCCCACCCTCTCCGCCAGCCCACAAAACTAAATATGGAGAGATGCTGGAGCTTGGCTGAACAGGCACGACTGGAAATCGTGTAGGGGTGATGAGCCCCTCGAGGGTTCGAATCCCTCTCTCTCCGCCATTTGATTGCTAGACCGCCTTTGGGCGGTTTTTTTGTTCAGGAATTTTCTGCTGTGCAGTGGACATCCTACGAGAAAAGGAGGATGCCCAATGACGGTAAAAACACAGATAGAGGAGATTGTTGCAGGCGCCCACACTCTGGCAGGGCAGCTCAAAACCTGCGCACTCCATACCGATGTCCCCGCAGTGAAGGATATGTACAACGAGATGGCAGGGCAGATCGAGGATATGATTCCGAAGCTGGAGGGACGGCGTGCCCATGTTCAGAAAGAAGAACCGCAATATCGGTAAAACCCCAGCTAGATGGGACTAATGGCCAGGAAGGAACGGGACGTATGTCTTGACAGTTGGGGTGTGGTTTTAGTATAATTATTTTGTCGTGCTAGACGGGGAGGTAGCGGTGCCCTGTACCCGCAATCCGCTGTAGCGGGGTCGAATTCCTATTTGAGGATTGGTTTTGTGGAGTCTGGTTTGGGCAAGTGGTGTTGACGATTGGGTCTTACGCAATAGGAATCCATGAATCCCGTCAGGTCCGGAAGGAAGCAGCGGTAAGTGGAAGCTCTTATGTGCCGTGAGGGTGCCTGGTCCGAGCTAACTACCTGAATATCGTCTGGAAGACCATTTTCGAGGATAGGTGCACGACATTTTTTTGCGCCTTAATCCAGAGCTGTTAAGAAAGGATTTTCGCCGAACGGTCGAGAAACCATAGAGGGAAAGGTGCGGACGACGGGAGGGACGAGGGTGGAGGATTACATCGCCTTATATCGAAAATGGCGCCCAGAGGTTTTCTCCGATGTAGTAGGGCAGGATAGTGTTGTCAAGACGCTGGAGAATAGCTTGACGAGCCGCCGAATTTCCCATGCCTATCTCTTTGCCGGGCCCCGGGGAACAGGTAAGACGTCGGTGGCGAGAATCCTGGCTAAGGGGCTCAACTGCCAATCGGGCCCTACGGCCACACCATGTGGCCAATGCACGGAGTGCCAGACGATCAGGGAAGGGACGTCTCTGAATGTCGTGGAAATAGACGGCGCGTCCAATAGGGGCATTGATGATGTGCGGGAACTTCGTAATCAGGTGCAGTTTGCTCCAGTCAATGCCAATTACAAAGTATACATAATCGACGAAGTTCATATGTTGACTCCGGAGGCTTTTAATGCACTGCTTAAAACCTTGGAGGAACCCCCCCGCCATGTGGTCTTCATTTTTGCCACAACGGATCCTCACCGCTTACCACCTACAATTTTGTCCCGCGTCCAGCGCTTTGACTTTACGCGGTTTACTGCAGAGGCCATGGTGGAACGGCTGGAGCAAGTGGCTCAAGACCATGGTTTTGAGGCTGATGTGGATGCGCTACGCCTGATTGCTATGCATGCGGCCGGCGGAATGCGCGATGCCCTGAGCATCCTGGAGAAATGTGCCGCTTTTGCCAATACAATTACCACTGAAACAGTGGCAGAGGTATTAGGGGTGGCACAGCAGGAGCAGATTGACGCATTTGCAGAGAGTGTTTTGGGCAATGCCCAGCGCCAAGCGCTGAACATCATTGACGATCTGTACAACCAAGGCCGAGATTTGACCCAGTTCGCCTTGGCAGTGATTGCCAGATGGCGTCAGGATATCTTGGAGGCGAACAAGGAGATGGAGCCTTTGAGACTTGCTGCCATCGAACAGTTTTCTGAGACAGTGCGAGAGATGCGTTTTGCCATGGATCCGCGCATTGCGTTGGAATTAGCTGTGCTCAAGGTTACAGCGGGAAGCCAGGGTGTACCAGCCGAATTGGATCGGCTGGAAGAAAAGGTACGGACGTTGGAGGCGGAGATTTCCAAGCTTCAGTCGCAATTGGCCGGGCGAAGTGCGAAGGCATCGAAACCGTCTGAGCCCGCAGAGCGCAAACCAGAGATCCCAGGCGCCAACGACGAGGCACGATCGGCCTTTGTGCTTAAAGTATGGCCAGAATACCTCAAGAGACTTCGGGATGAGCGGTTGGTACAGTGTGAGGCGTTTTTGAAAGAAGGAAGACCCGTGGGAGTCGAGGGGCAGAATGTCTTAATCGCTTTCCCCCGAGACCGCGGATTTCACAGGGCAAGCATTGAACAGGATAGTCACAGAGAACCTGCGGAGCGGGTTATGTCTAAATTCATGGGACTGCGAGTCTACATCAAGTGTATGTATGATGATGAGATCGAGCCTAAAGCAGCAGCTCAAGAAGGACTGCAGCAGACGGTTGAGGCAGGATCTGCTCAAGCTGCTGTTCACGGCGCTAAGCGGGAGGTTGCAGAAGAAAAGAAGGCACAATCAAAGGATGTATCGCCGGCTACCGCTGCGGAAGAGTTTTTGAAAGCGAGCATGGAGACCTTTGGAGGGAAGATCATTACCAAACCGAAGGAAAATTAAAGGAACGAGGTGGCACCATGGGGATGAACATGCAAAAGATGATGCGTCAGATGCAGAAAATGCAGGCCGATTTAGAGAGAGTGCAGGCTGAGTTGGAGGATATGACGGTGGAAGGCACTGCTGGCGGAGGCGTAATTACCGTAACAGTGACCGGGCACCAAGACGTGAAAGAGATCAAGATTCAACCTGATGCGGTGGATCCAGAAGACGTGGAGATGTTGGAGGATCTGATCCTGGCAGCTGTGAATGACGGTTTGCGGAAATCGCGGGAGTTGTCCGCAAGTGAACTGGAAAAGGTTACGGGCAAGGTCAATCTCCCAGGAATGCCCCCTGGTCTGTTTTAATGGCACGCTACCCTAAAGCAATGGCTCGTCTAATCGAGGAGTTAGTACGCTTGCCAGGGGTCGGACCGAAGACGGCGCAGCGTTTGGCGTTCTTCTTGATCAACCAAACCTCCGCTGAGGTCCAAAGTCTAACGGAATCGATTGTCCAGGCCAAAGAGCGCATTACCTACTGCTCGCGATGCTTTCATCTGACTGAAGACGATCCATGTGCGATCTGTTCAGATAGCAAACGGAATAAGGCCTTCATCTGTGTGGTGGAGGAGCCTCGGGATGTTATTGCCATGGAGCGTACCAAGAGCTTTGACGGCGTTTACCACGTTTTGCATGGCTCCATTTCTCCGTTGGAGGGAATTGGTCCCAATGACCTCAAGGTCAAGGAGTTGGTGGCGAGAATAGGACCCGAGGTGGGTGAGGTGGTACTGGCCACAGATCCTAATGTTGAGGGCGAAGCAACAGCCATGTACTTGGCACGGATTCTCAAACCTATAGGGGTGAAGGTTACCAGAATGGCTCACGGGATGCCCGTTGGGAGCGATCTGGAGTATGTTGACGAGGTTACGCTCTCCAAGGCATTGGAGGGCCGTCGCGAATTATGATCTGGAGGCATAAATCGCCTTGTCTTGAGTAATACTAGACCAAGTATTACATGAGACGAGGTGGTTTTTTTGTCCCAGAATTTCTCTCGACTTTGGGAATTTGCCAGCCGTTTCCTGGATCATGGTGATGTGGATCTTCCTTCGGAATCGAGTCAGGAAACGCAAGAGGAAATGGAAAGGATGGTTAACCAATCCAAGCAGGAGTGGCTCAATGCGCAGAGCTACTTCAATCAGGCCACAGAGTCGGAACTCGTTGACCATGCCATCCTCTCTCTGCAGGCAGCAGAACGCAAATATATGTATTGGTTGACCCGCATGAAGAATTCACAATAGGTACAAAGGGCATATTCGGAAAGAATGCACCATAATATGTTCATGAGGACGAACCTAAGTGAGGTGAACCGCATGGACTTTCTAGTGATCATTGCCTATGTAGCAGGTGTCTTAATTTTATACGCTCTAGGGAAGATGTTGCTCATTCCCCTTAAAAGCATTTTCAATCTTATTGTAAATGCAGTGGTTGGCGGTGGTGTTTTACTGGTGATCAACTTTATTGGTGGTTATTGGGGGTTCGGGGTTGGTGTTAATCCCATCACTGCTTTAGTCGTGGGATTACTGGGTGTGCCCGGCGTGATTCTGATCATTGCTCTGCGCCTCATACTGTAATATCAGGGAAGAGGCACGATGCATGCGGCGTCATTATTCTTGGGAGAGTTCACCATGGTGCTGACCCGATGGAAACGGAACGGCCTTCCTTCTTGATCAGGTAGAAGACCTTGCAGTTTGGCCAAGGGCATGGAATCAAGCCAGAGCTCTTCTGTATCAGGAGTGAGGACCAGAGGCATGCGATGGTGAACGGGTTTGATCACAGAAGAGGCTTCCTGGGTGATGATGGTACAAGAAGGCGTGGGCCCATCATCCCAGAGCCCGGCGAAGGCAAAGGGTTTTCCTTGATCTAATGTGAAATATACCGGGTACTTTCTGGAGTCTTCACTCTTCCATTCGTAAAAGCCATCAGCCACAATCAGACAGCGGTTTGAATTGACGAGTCTGCGAAAGGTCGGTTTCTCCGCCAAGGTCTCCAGGCGCGCATTGATGAGAGGAGGCCGTCCCTTCACTTCCTTTTGCCAAGGTGGAACGAGGCCCCAACGCATAGGAATCAACGAACGCTCCCCTCCCTTGCTGACGATTGTCAATACCTCTTGCGTTGGCGCGATATTGTAGCTGGGGGAGTAATCAAGATCAAATCCCGGAAGGTAGAATCGCTCGAGAAGTTCGTCTATGGGTGTATGCAAGGTAAATCTTCCGCACATGAGAACACCTCCTGTACTACAGTATTCCATACTGAGAGCGGATCCCCTTGAAAACGAAAAAATTCACAGAAATGCCTGTTGACAGAGGATATTGTCCCATGGTAAGATACATCTTGTCGCCAGCAGAGAAAGGACTCAATAGAGTCTTGGGCCGCAGATTGATGTTGCAGCCAAGACGAACAAGCTCGCTCTGGATCAGATGGTCCATGACCACTCCTGCCAACACAGTTAAAATCTGGAAGTAGGGGTAGAGCCAGAGATGAGGTTGACAAACTTCTTTCGGCTGTGCTATGATAGAAACGCTCCCCCAAAAACAGGGGCGCGTTTGAACCTTGAAAACTGAACATTGATCTTGAGACAACGAATGTTGTTCTTGAGGCATCGTCTTCAGACCTCGCAGGTTTTGCTCAGGCAAGACTGCAGAGAGGGAAGGAAGAGGATGATTCAGGAAACA
>DUPN01000066.1 GCA_012838305.1 Bacillota bacterium
AAAAAACTCCAAGATGGGTAGGTGACATCTATCAATGGTACGGAAAAGCAGGCTTTTGCCAGCCCCTCTCTTGAAACCAAGGCAAAACGTCCACTCCAAGCATTGTCAGCTGGATTAGGGGTCAGGGAAAAACCTGTGGAAACCCGAACGTCATCTTTTTGAGACATCACGGTGGTGGAACGGTCTGATCGCCTGAAGTGGTTTGTGGCCTCAAACGTCGCGGGTCAAGTCAGGTCATCCCCTGCCCTTGGCGTGGGGGCTATCGGTCTAGGCGTCGGTTGCTGCAAATAGATGGAAGCCCTGGCTAGTCCGGAAAAAGAAAAAAACGGGGACTGCCTGCAAAACTAGCAGGAAATGGAATGCGGCTGGCGAAGAAAAACTGCAATTCAAGGTTAGGAGGCGAAATAGATGTTAGCCAGAACGCGGGTACCAACCATTCTGTTGTTGTTCGTTATAGCTGGTCTGTTGTTCTCCGGTTGTCTGGGAGCAGGGGTGAACGATCAAACAGTTGAAGAGTTCTTGGAGGAAGTGTCCGCTGCCTTCGCAAGCATGGACTCAGGCAGGATCGCCGATCTCTGGGTTTATCCAGTCATTATTGAGGCAGAGGACGAGGGCGACCCAGACGTGGAAATGGAGAGGGAAGACTTGAAGTCCTTCATTCATTTCTGGCTGTTCATGTATAAGATTGAAGGTTATAGTATCGAGACATTCGAGATAATCGATTCCGATGCTGGGGAGATGGAAATCGCGATTTCAGATGGGAAGAGTGCGGTCGTTTCCAACGCTGCTTTCCACGTGAAGTCTGACGTACCTGACCCCGATCCCGATGATGAGTTCACCCAGGACTTAGATCCATTTTCGTTGATCAAGATTGGGAAACAATGGAAGTTTGACGGTGCCAACGAATTTCTAACAGGAGTGTTTGCGGGCTTTTAGCCAACCTCCCGCTTCACCGCCCATGCGGTGAGACTGTCAGCTACGAGATAGCACTTAACCTGCAGGAGTAACGGTTGGCGAGATTAGAACCAGAGTTTAGCGCGATCGCTGAATCATGTTCGTGACAAGACAGGGCTAACGGCTATACGCCAACAGCCCTGTTTTGTTTACCGCCATACTTTCCACTTTGATGGAGCTGGCCAGAGCCGGGTGAGCCAGAGTCTGTTCGTCCCAGCGATGCCAAACTCCATTGGGTTCCCTTAAATACTCGCAATCATCCATGCTCTCCAAGACTATCCGTACAATGGGTCGGATCGTCACTGCTGCTAAACTTAAGAAGATGATAGGGTTGCCTGCCCATGGCGTCTTGAGTCACATAGTGCAGCGCTTCACAGGAGGTCCTGCCCGGTATAACGACAGGCCTCCACACCGTCGGCATCTCTTGCATCCCTATCCTCAGTTGACGCGCTAACGCCCTGAGCCCCCCGGCTAAGTCTCTCTGATCAGAAATCGAGTTCTTGCCTCTTTTCAGTTCCCTGCTACAACTCACGTACTGGGCCGCGCATCGCCAAGCCCATTGCTCTAACTGTCAGAAATCGCCCCTAGTTCCTGCAGGGCTGCTGCCAAGTGATCATGGAACTTTACAGACTGATCAGCCCCCCACCCACAGCCTCGGTACCCTGAAGTCCTAAACCTTTGTCTTTACACACATGCTGCGCTGCTTGCGGCCGCCAGCAACAGGGGGCAATCCCTCTAGAGGCTTTTGACCTTGCCCAGATTCGCCCTAATCGTTGTGCGTCTCAAATCAGAAACACCTTTCGTTGGCCAGAAAGGGCAGTGACTGCAAAACCTGCTGGCAGCGAGTGCTGGGCAGGAAGGCCGACAAACTCAGCATAGGAGGAATGTCTGACCTGCATACGTTAAGGGCTTCTTTGGTGCAGCTCAGTGTCCCATACCAGTGTAGATAGGCAACATCTATCCACAGTGCGGAGAAGCGGGTTTTTCACCCCCCTCTTGGAAAACGGAGGCGAAGCCTTACGATCGCGGATCTCTGGGCGTATCCAATCATTATTCAGGAAGAGGACGAGGAGAACCCCGAAGTGAAAGTGGAGAGGGAAGAGTTGAAGTCCTCTATGGAGGCGATGGTGCTCGTCTGGAAGACGGGAGGTGTTAGTTGCGCGGCATGCGAGATAGTCGACTCCCCGTCTGGGGAGATGGACATTGTGGTTGGCGGCGACGGAAAGAGTGCGATCGTCTCCAAGGCGGCGCTCCACATGAAGACTGTCGCACCGGACCTAGACGGCGGTGTTGAAAGCACCACGAACATAGACCCCTTTGCGTTGATCAAGGTCGGGAAAAAATGGAAGTTTGACGGTCTCAACGATCTTATTACAGACATCTTGCCTGCTTCGTAGCCAACCTGCCGCCTCACCGCCCGTGCGGTTACACCGTTAGCTGCAAGATTTGCACCTACGTTGCAGGAGTAACAGTCTGCGAAATTAGGACCAGAGTGTCGACCTACGCTGCATCCTATGCGTGACAGGACAGCCTTCAGGATCGACCTCATGTATTGATGCAGTCTTGAATGACTCCCGGTTTCCGTCTGCATCGCCACTTTATCTTGGCAGTTTGGCCAAAAATGCACCTCCGAAGGCTCGATCTTGTCCCTAGCATGCGGGGTGCATTTCCTACAAGGGTCATTTTTTGGACCATCATGTCTGCAC
>DUPN01000067.1 GCA_012838305.1 Bacillota bacterium
AAACGATCTTTCTTGGTGGCAGTGCTTCTACGATGAGGGGCCTATTCCCGTCAAGGGCTACTTGGGGGTGCTAGGGACAGTTGGCGAATATGCCTCTATCAAGGTTTGTCCAGCTCCAGTCAGTCTGGAATGGAGCGGCAAAGGCTATGAGACTCAGTGGGCAATAGCGGATTTGGAAATCAAGTCCAATACCGCTATTCAACTGGGCGTGGAGTTTGCCGCACTCAGGCAGGGATTTTACTCCATCCCAACCACGGTGGCGCTAAAGCCATCCGAATCGTTCTTTTGGCCAACGTTTGGATGGTCTGGGACCAATGACGGGAGTTGGTCGACTCCCACAACATCTTTCACGATTGGCAATTGGTGGCTCCCACTGCAGGGCGTCGCCAAAAAGAACTATGACGTCTGGGTAAGTGGTACCCTCGGCGACATTCAAGATCAAGCCGCTGGTCTATACGGTACGGTGGTCGTCTTTACTGTTGCCAAGGCGAGTTAGAACATGCCTTTGGGGGTGGGGGGTTCCCCTCCCCCTTTATCTGGGACTTTGCTTTGGAAACAAGGAGGGACACAGAATTGAAGACCGTGATTCGAAGCACCGTACTCACAACCATGGCCATTCTGTTTGCGTTTTGCCCAGCGTTGAAGGTACAGGCTGTAGCTGTTCAACCCCTGGTAATAGAGGTGGAGACCGTTCCAGGAGGGAGTCATCCTTTTGAGATTTCGTTGACGGCCGAGGAAGTGCAGGAGGTCGTCCATGTTAATTATTACAGTATACTCCAAGCCGTCGATGGCAATCTTCAGTACCTTGATGCAGTGGACAACCCTGCTTCTCAGTGGATCTCTCTTGATCAAAACGTCTTAATCATTCCTCCCAATGAGGAGCGGGCTATTCGGGGAGAGATCAAAGTTCCGCAGAATGCCGGTGGAACCTACATAATGGCGCTGATGGTAGAGCCCCAGACCCTATTTACAGCAGATGAGGTCACCTTTCGGATACGTTATGCCATTCGGCTCATAATTCATGTCGATCGACCTGGTCTCAGGCCCGATGTTTCCATAGAGCAGCTCGGTGTGCGCTTGACTGAAGACGGATCACTAATGGCTCAAGCCATCGTCAGAAACCCAACCAATCTGCTCTATCCAATGCGCGCCGAAATGACGATCAGAGATCAGAACAGGGTGTTGATTGAGCGCATAGTCTTTGGAAGGCACGATGTGGAACTGGCCGAAAAGCCCACCTTTGATATCTATCCGGGTGCTGAGTTGTGGTTGGATGGGCCCATGAAAAAACCCCTCTTTCCCGGGGAATATGACTTGCGACTTTTTGTGAACTACGCCAATGGGCGACAGAAAGTGCATACCGAGAAGCTGCTAGTAGAAGATATGAGCTTAGCCAGCGCAGCAGACCAAGGATTTGTGTTGCTTGAGCCTTCACTCCTAGACGTAGAGATGCGTCCGGGCGGTGCAGACAGCCAAGTGCTGCTCATCACCAATAACTCGACAGAATCTATTCTGGTGGAACTTGGGAGCAAAGAGATCGAGCCCGAGTACGCCCGCTCCATTTTTGCGAACTTGTCCGTTGAACTTCGTACGCCAGATGTAATTGAGATCGCTCCCCGTCGGACCGGACGAGCGGTACTGATCTTTCGGGTACCGCGGGAAGGAGAGGTAGGCGGTGGACACTACGGTTATATAACCGCCATTGCGCGGGCGGAAGATGGAACAGTCCTCGATGAACAGGAAGTGCTTGTCAGGAGCATAGTACACGGCAATGTAGTTACTGAAGCCAGGGTACAAAGTGCCATTGCCATACCAAACGAAGAAGACTTCCTGCTGAGCGTCTCCGTGGAGAACTTAGGCACGGTGCACATCATCCCTGTAGGCGTGGCGTATCTTAAGGACGCCACCGGAGAAATTACCAATACGATTCAGTTGGCATTACAGGACGGCTTGGAACAAATACTGCCTCTACAGTCCGGCTACTTGGTGGGCGAAGGATGGTGGGCTGAAGCCGGGGAGTACACTGTGGAGATCAAGATCCTCAGCGGGGATTTGGAGATTGCGTCAACCGAGCAAAAATTGCTTATACCATGAGAATAGGAGAGGGATGGGCTTATGAAAGGTCCTAGGCATTTAATTACTATTGTGGTGGTTGTGCTGCTATTGGGAACACAGGTTGGGTTTGTCTTGGCATCCGAAGAGGCCGCTTCGGAACCTTTGGTTTCGATGATCTTCATTCAAGACGACTTACGGGACGCGATTACGGAGTTGGTATTACAGACAGGTGTCAACATTATTATGGACGAATCGGTTCATGGGTTGGTGACCTTGGATCTCGTGGATGTACCCTTGGATAGGGCCTTGCGTTTGATGACCATGGCCGGTGGTTATCAAGTTCATAAGGTAGAAGATTTCTATTTTATCGGTTCATCGGATCCGGAGAGTCTTTCCTACACCAGTTTTGCTACGACCGCAACCTATGAGCTGCAGTACATTACAGCCCAGGACGTGATTGACTTAGTACCCGATATTTACAGACCCTACATAAAGACGAGTATGTTCAGCAGTTTAGTCACGGTCACCGCTCCGCCTGCAACCCTAGATCAGGTCCTGGAAATGTTGCAGTCCATCGACAGGCCGGTTCCGCAGATTCTAATTCAAGCGCTGGTTACGGAAATTTCCCGATCCGAACTAGAAGAATGGGGATCGAATCTGCTCAGTTACAATCGTGAGACCGACGTGCAGACGACTAGCACCTCCCAACTGAGTTGGCTGGATCATATCATCTACGAAAACACCGTTTTCTCTTTCGGGTTTTTCGGAAAAGTGCTATCCTCCATTCGAGCCTTAGAGGCCGAGAACAAGGCGGAGATCAAAGCGAATCCCCGTGTTGTCGTCAGTAGCGGGCAAACAGTTGACCTGTTCTCCGGTGAAACCCACTTCTTGGTTCTCTCCGGCGCTGCTGCATCTGGTCATCTGGAGGAAATTAATGTTGGGATTTCTCTCAACGTAACGCCGCGCATTGTAAACAATGACCTACTGCAGCTGGATATTACACCAGAGGTCAGTCATATGGCTGGCCAGCTCATGAACAGGAATGCCGAAGGCCTAGCTGTACGCCGCAGCAGCGTGACCACGAGTGTGTTGGCGGAGAACCAACAGACCTTGCTCTTGGCGGGTATGACCTTACAGCAGGCATCTGACCACAAGAGCCAAGTGCCAATCTTGGGCCGGCTGCCCATCATTCGGTGGTTCTTCTCCGAAAAATCGCAGTCCGAAGAAGAACGGGAATTGCTGATTTTTGTCACTGCAGAGATTCTGGAGTGAGGGGGTAGAGCATGTCGAGACAAAAGATCGGAGTTTTGGTCACAGTCATGCTCCTTGCCTTTTCCGTTGATGTGGTTGGCGCGGTGGACGCCGAGTCCCTCTTGCCGCAGGTAGTTTATCAGTTCGAAATCTACGAACTGGAAAACCTAGAGGAACAGGAGCTTGTGTTGGAAGCCATCACGATCAGGAAAGATCAATCTAGGGAGTTTGGGTTTTCGTTTTCTCTAGATGGTGCATTTGATCTTTTCGGCCCTGCACCCACGCAATTTACGGCTCTGAACAGCATCCAGAAGAACTTCCGCATGGCGACCCCTGGAATCGTTGCCGTTCTGGGTCGTACGTCCACACTAAGGGTGGTCGAGGAGCGACTGATCAGCGAACGTTACTCCGAGGCGACACCCTTCCAACTGTCGGGTATGGAGATCAGTGTTGGGCCTGTCCAAGTTACACGCGCTGGCTCGATTTTCTCAGTGTTTGATATTAAGACCTTTGATTCCGATAACACATTGCACTCTGAAGTATGGATCAGGGCTGGCGAACAAGTTCCCCTTGCCACAATTGAAGTGGAAGAACGTCGTTTTGCGGTTTTTGTCGCCGCGTCACTGGTAGATAAACTGGATAGTCCGAGTCGTTCTGTTGCTGGTCTGGGAGGCTTAAGTGATCTTTGGTGGAAGTCCCCGCCCGTTCTCCACTGGGAGGGAGCGCTATGGGTTATGCTGCCTTTTGGCCCGATTGATTGGCCTGAAGGGGGATTTTCGGTACGACTTGACCCTAAATTCTATGTGGATGGAGAGCATCAGAGGACTACATCCTACTCCTACTTAGGATTTGGCGCTTCCGTCCTGGACGGCGGCCCGTGCCTCGATGTCCGTTGGATTCACACACAAAAGGGGCACTCCCTGGCTGCCGGTGTTACAGACCGGGTCACAGTCCATCCGGGATTGACCCTCTCGGCGGGGTTCCTTCCTGTGGTTTTTAACTTGAGTGATAGAGACTTTCATAAGCCCCATTGGTGGGTTGAACTTGAGGCTGAAGGAGAGTCTGTCCATGCCTCCGTGCGCTTTCAATATGCCGGGGAAGGAAACAGCATCCTACGGACGAAGTTGGGCTATAAGTTTGCAGAACATAAGGAGGTCTTCGCCCAGTTGACCCATGCTAGGGGCAGTACCAGATTTGGCCTCGGCCTAAACCTGATGTTCTAACAAACCTCCAAGTCTTGGTCTCCTGTATAGGGGACCACTACTTTTATCGGTGGCTGATAGTGAAGACAAAGGGTATCATCTGTTCGCCTCTCTCGTAATTACCATCTCTTCGGGTTTCAATCTTCATATCCCAACTGGACAGTCTTGATCCTGCCGTACCCTGATATACTGCGGTGCTGTCTGTGAGCGGTACCCATTGGGACCATCGATTCTCGGCTGGCCTAATAAATACGTCGAAGCCGCAGCCTTGGAGTACGCCTATGGTCAGAGTCCAATTTGAGTTGCTCTTGACCAGGATACTGCCGATGCCTCTTAGAACCAAGGCTTGTCCCTGTTCAGAACCTGACCACGGGTAGTTGAACGTTGCGACAACTGGTTCGATGACTGTGATCGTTTGAACGACGGGTACACTTGCGGTGATTTGGAGGCTGCTTGTAGCTAGACCATGCGCTTCTAAAGGGGCCCCAAACCCCAAGAGAAGGAGAACAAGCAAAAGCGCTATTGTCGTCATAAAACCCCTCTTGATCATGGGCTTTCCTCCTGATTCTGCCATCGCATCGTAGATCCGAGACACAGGAAAAAGCCTGATCAATTCCGAAGGAGATGACAGGCTTGTCCACCTATTTTCTCTTCGGCAACCCAGCTGCCATGCCTTGCGGTTTAGGCCTGAGGCTTTGCGTCTTCATCTTTCGATGAATTTGCCTTTGTCGGATGGGGTGATGGCAT
>DUPN01000068.1 GCA_012838305.1 Bacillota bacterium
CGATAATGTCGATAGTCACATCAAAACCCTAGGTGACACCTACCTTTCGAACTTAGCTGGAACGCCATCCGGTACCGGTCCCGCCAAAGGATTCGCATATCCTTCCGGGGAGTAAACCCAGTGCAGCACAAAGCCCCTTCATGAGGGGCTTTTTTTGCTGGTCCACGGCTGCACCACCCCGGGTTGTCGCCAGTGGTGGTTCACTCGCTTTGCCTTAAGAACGGTTCATAACAGCCTCGACTCGATGTATGCGGCCATCTGTGAAGAGAGGCAGTCGATTTCCTTCGATTTCCTTTCCATCCACAAGAATTCGGACCGCACCCTTGCTGATCCCTTCGGGATTGGTGACTCGAATGCGGTACACTGTCCCGCGAAATTCGCGCTCGATGGTATACTCCTTCCAAGAAGGGGGAATGCATGGATCAATTCTTAAGCCGTCATAGTCGGGTTGAATCCCCAAAATCGCCTGGGAAATGGCCACGTAATTCCAGGCCGCGGTCCCCGTCAACCACGAGTTTTTCGCCTGTCCGAAGTTCACCGCGTCCCTGCCGGCAATCATTTGGGCATAGACATAGGGTTCCAAGCGATGCAGGTCGGAAATACCTTCGCGATAGGCCGGGCAGATCTTTTTGTAGAGCTCGAACGCCCTGTCACCGCGGCCCAGGAGAGTTTCTGCAATCATGATCCAGGGATTGTTGTGGCAGAAAATGCCTGCATTTTCCTTGTAACCAGGAGGATAGGATGATATTTCCCCCAAGTGCGCATAGTACTGGGAGTAAGGGGGGGTCTGCAGCACAATCCCATGTTCAGTCTCGAGCTGCAAGGCCACCGAATCCAGAGCCTGTTTGGCCTGGCCAGTTTCCAGCCCTATGCCCGCCATAACACAGAATCCCTGAGGTTCAATGAAAATCTTTCCCTCCTCGCACTCGTCACTCCCCACCTTCCCGCCTGCAGCATCATAGGCCCTTAAAAACCACTTTCCATCATAGCCATGCTTCAGTACTGCAGCCTTTATGGCCTCCATCTGTTCCTTCGCTTGCTCGGCCTCTTCGGGCAAATTCCGTCTCAAGCAGAGTTCGATAAAATCAGGGGCTGCATAAACAAAAAGGGCTGCGATAAAGACCGACTCAGCCACAGGACCCTCTGAAGGGCCAGTGGTCTGAAACGATTCTCCAGGCTCCTCAGAAAAGCAATTTAGGTTCAGGCAGTCATTCCAGTCCGCTCGTCCGATCAGGGGCAGTCCGTGTGGACCGAGATGTTCGACCACATGGTAGAAGGAACGTTTGAGATGCTCAAACAAAGTGGCGGTGTTGGCGGGATCACTATCGAAGGGAACGTCTTCGTCCAGGATGGCAAAATCGCCCGTTTCTTTGATGTAGGCGGCCGTTCCCACTATCAGCCAGAGGGGATCATCATTGAAACCCGAACCAATGGCGTCATTACCCTTCTTGGTTAGGGGCTGATACTGGTGGTATGCACTGCCATCTTCAAATTGGGTGGCGGCAATGTCTAAAATACGTTGACGGGCCCTGGCCGGCACTTGATGGACAAAACCAAGCAAATCCTGATTAGAATCACGGAAACCCATACCTCGTCCAATGCCGGACTCAAAGTAGGAAGCACTGCGTGACATGTTGAACGTGACCATACACTGATAGGGGTTCCAAATGTTGACCATGCGATTAAGTTTTTCCTCACTGCTCTCAATCTGGAACTTACCTAGCAGCCCATCCCAATAGGACTTCAGTCGAGCCAGCCCCTCTTCCACCTGTCCGTCGGTCTGGAATTCAGCCATCATCTGGTAGGCCTGTGCTTTGTGGATCACTCCGTGGGAAGCCCATTTCTGATCCTTGGGATTTTCCACATAGCCTAGAATGAATACAAAGGTCCTGGCTTCGCCTGGAACTAAATCTACCTGAATGTGATGGGAACCTATGGGAGACCAGCCGCTGGCCAGGGAGTTTTTTGCTCGGCCGTCCAGTACAACCTGGGGTTCGTCAAAACCACTGTACAAACCTAGAAAACTCTCTCGGTCGGTATCAAAACCAGCCACATCGCTATTTACAGCGAAGAAAGCATAATGACTTCGTCTCTCCCTGTACTCCGTCTTGTGGTAGATGGCGGAATTCTCCACTTCAACCTCGCCAATACTCAGATTGCGCTGGAAGTTCGTCATGTCATCATGGGCATCCCACAGACAAAACTCAACCAAGGAAAAAAGGCTCACAGACTTGGATCGGTTTGTGTCATTTGTGAGCCTCACCCGCATCACTTCACCGTTAAAGCCCAGGGGAACAAAAAAGAGCTGTTCTACTCTGAGCCCACCTCGCACTCCCTGAATCGCGGAGTAGCCTAAGCCATGGCGGCACTCGTAGAAGGACAACTCCTTTTTCATCGGCTTGAAGCTCGGCGTCCAGCAATCTCCACCATCATTGATATAAAAATAGCGGCCGCCATCATCTAGTGGTACGTTGTTATACCGATATCGGGTTAGGCGTCGCAAACGTGCGTCTTGATAGAAGGAATAGCCTCCAGCTGTATTAGAAATGAGGCTGAAGAACTCTTCCGATCCTAAGTAGTTAATCCAAGGATAGGGTGTTCTTGGTGTTGTAATCACATACTCCCGGTTTTGATCGTCAAAATATCCGAATTTCATGGTTACCAACACACCTCTCATCATCGTTGATTCCCTATTCTCCACTAGTTCACAGTGTTCCTGCGAACCAGGTAGACTTGAGCCCCCTGTCAACAACAAGGTGAAATCGTCCTTTACTTCATCCCCATACTGTGATATTTTAAGTGTGGAAAGCAAATACGATTTACTCATATAAGCCTGCAAATTTGGTGCAGGAGTCTCTACGTGGTAACCTATATTGCCTACGCTATGAGTGAGCCAATAAGCGCATATGTGGTACAAGCCTCCAAAGGCTTTTATTGCCCATTTTTGCAGCCTATAGTGCCACTTAGGCTGTTTTTTTGTTGCTGGAGAGGTGGCACCCGTCACTTCTTTGCATAAAGCAAAATCACAAAACGATGTGGAGGAAAAGTGAATGGAGAATTTTTTCAAGCTGAAGGACAACGGCACTAATGTCCGCACCGAGATCATTGCAGGATTAACCACGTTTTTTGCCATGGCCTACATTATTATGGTTAATCCCGACATGCTCGAGCTCTCTGGCATGCCTTGGGGTGCAGTATTTCTAGCCACCATCATGGCCTCAATAGTTGGTACCCTGGTGATGGGACTGTTTGCTAATGTACCCTATGCGCAAGCGCCTGGCATGGGCCTTAACGCCTTCTTTGTCTTTACTGTTGTTTTTGGTTTGGGCTTTACTTGGCAAGAAGCGTTGGCAATGGTGTTCGTCTGCGGTGTTGTCAACATCCTGATTACGGTAACCAGGATCCGGAAGCTGATCATCAAGTCCATCCCAGAGAGCCTGCAAAACGCCATCGGCGGCGGGATTGGGATTTTCATCGCCTACATCGGAATCAAGAATGCGGGTCTCTTGAGTTTTACATCGGATCCAGGAACGTATGTTCAACTTGGTGAAGGCGGAACAGTTATTGCCAGCTCCAGTGCTGTGCCGGCGCTAGTGGCCCTAAACTCTCCCGCTGTTCTTCTAGCTCTATTTGGCCTAGCTCTAACCGTGGCTTTATTGGTCCTTAACGTTAAGGGTTCGATTTTCATCGGGATTATTGTTACCACACTCCTGGGCATCCCCCTTGGAGTAACCCAAATTGGATCGACCATGAGCTTTTCCCAGGCCGTCTCTGAACTGGGAGTCACCTTTGGCGCTGCCTTTGGAAATCCGGGTCTGCTGTCACTCTTTAGCGATGCGAGCAAGATTCCCCTTGTTCTCATGACAATCTTTGCCTTTAGTCTTTCAGACACGTTCGATACCATCGGAACCTTCATTGGAACCGGCCGGAAAACAGGCATCTTCACTGCTGAAGACCAAAAAGCTCTGGAGAGTGGCTCTGGCTTTAAATCGAAAATGGATAAAGCCCTTTTTGCCGACGCCACCGCAACCTCCATTGGAGCAATCTTCGGAACATCCAATACCACAACCTATGTGGAAAGCGCTGCAGGTATTGGTGCAGGTGGAAGAACAGGCTTAACATCTGTGGTTGTAGCAGTCCTGTTTGCCATCAGTGCCTTCTTTGCCCCAGTGGTCAGTGCAGTTCCCTCTGCCGCCACTGCTCCGGCCCTGATCATCGTTGGTGTGATGATGCTTTCTGCCTTTAAAGAAGTGAAATGGGACAACTTCGCCGAAGCGGTGCCCGCTTTCTTCGCAGGCGTCTTCATGGCGCTCTGCTACAGCATCTCCTATGGTATTGCCGCAGGTTTTATCTTCTACTGCTTAGTGAAGATCATCAAAGGTGAGACGAAGGAGATTCACCCCATCTTGGCCGTCTCCACTATTCTCTTTATTCTCAACTTCATCATCATGGCCATTATCTAGGCTCTGAGTAAACGTAAAGTGAGCAAAAAACCACCGTGAGGTGGTTTTTTTGCTCCTTGTCTTTCGGTCCTGAAGAGACACCTGTTAGACCCGTTAAGTCACTTCGTCGTAATCACGACGGGTCTTGCCACTTGTGAGTTGGTTCTAGCCTTTACACGGATTTCCCCCGCTGTTTCCGTTGTCTTGACCCACACGCCCAGGACTCCTCCTACAAGGGCACTAACGCTCGGCCCAATCAGGGTTCCTTCCCCTTCCACTTCAATTTGAACAGCCTCTGTGGTATAGGAAAGGGGATTTCCCACCTGGTCCACAAGTTTGAACACAATCCTGGTTGCATCAATACCATCTGCATCCAGCTGGTCATCGTCTGCTTCAGCCGTAAGCCTAGTGGGCACAGCGTCTTTGGTAAAAGCCTTGGATGCCACTTTCTTTCCGTCCAGGTATCCGACAAACTCCACGCTGGGCCAAGCGGAGCCCCATTCGCCACTGGACGGAATCTCGGTAATCATGACCGGAGCATGGGGTACACCTGGGAACTCCTCAGAACGCGGATAATACGTACCAATGGACTCGCCCTGCACCAACACTTCCACGGCATCACAATTGGTGAAAATCACAAGGGGCAGAACCCCTCCCACGCTGCGGTCGCCGCGGCTCCACAGGGTGGCTGGTTCCAAGACCACCCGCTCGCGGGGGTCCATTTGACTGGCATAGACATGGGCAGCCATTTTGGGAATGCGGAACATATCCATCACGCCATGATGGCAAATGCGATCTCCAGAGCCAAAATCATAGTGGGTGTTATAATCAAAGGCACACCAACCAATGGCTGCTGCTATGTGGGGATCTCGGGCTGCTGCATCCTGCACTCTGAGATGACGCATGGCGTGTTCCACTACCCGTTCTTCCTGATCAAAACGCTTCGTTGGATACATATGGCCATTAAACTCACACACCATATAGGGTACATACTCTTCGGTACCCGTCACCTGTCTAGGATCTCGAAGTCTAATCTCGCCGCCACTGTGGATAAAGTCGTTCATGGTATACACATCTTCCAAGAACTCGCTTTTCTCCAAATAGCGCACGCCCCCCGTCTGACGCGTTGGATCCAACTCCCTGGCAATCCGGTTGGTTTCCTTATAGAAGTCATGGTTGTCCAGGGACTCGTTGATGCGAACTCCCCAGAGGAAAATGCTAGGGTGGTTCCAGTCCCTTTCGATCATTTCCCGAACATTGTTCTTGGCCACTTCCTGCCACTCGTTGTCTCCAATATACTGCCATCCGGGAATTTCCTCAAAGACCAACAGGCCAATCTCGTCACAACGATCGAGGAAATGATTTGATTGGGGATAGTGGCTGGTCCGAACGACATTGAGCCCCAATTCGTATTTGAGAATATCCGCATCTTTCCTTTGCACTCGTTTGGGCATGGCATAGCCCACATAGGGGAAGGATTGGTGACGGTTCAAACCTCTGAGCATGACTTTCTCGCCATTTAGGTAGAATCCGTCAGGCTTGACGACCGCCTCTCTGAACCCTACGCGTGTTGTATAGGTATCGGTCAGCTGGTCCTGCCGCTTGAGGCAGACCTCAAGTTCGTAAAGATGGGGGCTTTGAATATCCCACAGCTCAACTCCGCCTAGATTCCTGAGGTAGACATCAAAGGCCATCTCTGTGTCGGCTGGTAGAGTGACCCTGCGGTTTGCTGCAGCTATGGGTTTTTTGTCTTTGCTCAGCTTAATCTCCAGCACCACGTCTGCCGCTTCGCCCGTGGTATTGACCACAAACACCGATGTTTCCAGCTCTTTCTCCTGGTATAGAACCTTCTGCGGTTTGGCAAAGACGTTCTTGATATGCAAGGGATCTACAATGCGCAAGCTCACGTCCCTATAAATGCCACCGTAGCAGAGATAGTCGATCATATGTCCGAAGGGGGGAATATCGTCCCTCTCTCTAGAGTCTACCTTCACCACCATGGTGTTCTCCCGGTCCAAATCGATCTGATCTGTTAAGTCTACGCTGAAAGGCGTGTACCCGCCCTTGTGACTGCCTAGGAATTGGCCATTCAGGTACACTTCAGCGTAAGCCATCACAGCGCCAAAATCCGCAAAGATACGTTCGTTATGCAAAACCGAATCGACCGTAAAAGTCTTGCGATAGGTGGAAACAAATTGATAGCTCTTCTCGTCAAAATAGCTGTAAGGGAGTTCCTTATTCGTGTGGGGTATGTTGACCATGACCCAAGGGCCATCATCATAATTCGGATCGATAAAGCTCTCGTCAAACGTTTCTCTATACTTCCAATGATGATTGAGGGGCAACACTTGTCGCCGGCTAGTTTCTGACAACATCTTCATACAACTCCTTGTACTTGAGGGCACTCTGTCCCCAACTGAAATCTCCTCGCATAGCTCGTCCCACCATCCTCTTCCAGGCCCCTTCCTTATCGCTTTCATACAATTGGATAGCCCTTTGCACTGTAAAAAGAAGTTCATGGGCATTGTAGTTGGCAAAACTGAAGCCATTTCCTTGATCGGTTTCCAGATTGTAGGGCGAAACCGTGTCTTTCAGTCCTCCGGTCTCTCGTACCACAGGAAGTGATCCATAGCGCATGGCAATGAGCTGCCCTAACCCGCAGGGCTCAAAAAGGGACGGCATTAAGAAAAGGTCCGAAGCGGCGTAAATCTTGTGCGCCAGGGCGTCTTCAAAGCGAATGTTGGCGCTGACCCTCTCGGGATAAAGGCCTGCGAAGTGTTGGAACATCTGTTCAAACTCTGCTTCACCCGTGCCTAAAACCACAATCTGCAAATTCAGCTCCAGCAGCTCCTCTAGCACATGCGCCACCAAGTCCAAACCCTTCTGCCTGGCTAGACGGGTCACCATGCCCAGCATGGGAATGGAGGCATCTGGGTGAAGGCCCAATTCTGCCTGCAAAGCCAGTTTGTTTTCGGCTTTGCGCTGCGGCGAACGCCAAGTGTAGTTTTTGACTAGGTGCGGATCTGTCTGCGGATTCCATTTCGCCTGATCGATGCCATTGATGATCCCCCGCAAAAACGATTGACGCCTGGACAGTACTCCCTCCAAATCGGCACCGAAAAAGGGCGTCTGAATCTCTTGTGCGTAGGTGGGACTCACCGTCGTTAACATGTTGGCGTAGTTGAGTCCACCTTTCATGAAGCTCACTTGGTCGTGATATTCCACCCCATTCACGTTAAAGTGCTCCCAGCCAAGCCCGAGGAGATCGCCGAGGATACTCTTGGGAAACACCCCTTGGTACTGCAGATTATGAATGGTAAAGACCGTCTTGATCTGGCTAAAGAATTCCTGGTTGCGATACTGGGTCAAGAGAACCGGAATCATACCCGCATGCCAGTCATGGCAGTGAATCACATCAGGCTGAAAGTCCAGAAATGGGAGCGCTTCTAGCACAGCGCGATTGAAGAAGGAAAAGCGTTCTCCGTCATCAAAAAAACCATAGGTGCCTGGGCGTTTGAAATGAGCTTCGTTATCGATGAAGTAAAAGACGATTCCTTCATGAACCAGCTTCAAAACGCCGCAGTATTGATGGCGCCAGCCTACATGGACTGACATGCGGTGCACAAGCTCCATCTCTCGTTCATACTTAAGGGGTGTGTCGCCATATTTCGGCAAGACTACTCTGGTTTCAACACCTACTTTCCGCAATTCCCCAGGTAAGGCTCCAACGACATCCGCCAAACCACCCGTCTTGGAGAAGGGTACTCCCTCCGATGCCACAAACAGAACGTTCACAATCTCGCCTCCTGCCTGATTCCATGTCCTCTATACCGTGGCCAGCTTGCTAATGACGATGGGAAAACTCGGATCACCCGTCAGTGTCTTGCCGGCAGATATGGTCACATCCTTGTCGAGAATCACGTTTTTAAGCGTAACACCTGAGCCCAGCTTGGCCTTTTGCATCACGATGGAATCTTTGATCATCACGCCAGGACCAACCTCCACCCCCCGGAAGAGGATGCTGTTCTCCACGGTGCCCTCAATGGTACAGCCCGTAGCGATCAGAGAGTTTGAGACTCGACACCCGTCGAGATAGCGAACAGGAGCCTCATGCTTGACTTTGGTGTTGATATGTCCATAACGGAAAAAGAGTTCCTGCCACACATCGGGTCGCAGAAGATCCATGCTGTGCTGGTAATAGCTGCGCAAAGAGTTGATGGCTCCCACATAGCCGGTATGTTCGTACCCGTAGATCCTTAGTTCTGACAGGCGAGGCATAATGGCTTCCGTAAAGAGGTCCCGTTTTTGCCTAGCACTGTAGTGATCCACCAAGTCAATGAGTAAACCCTTGCGCAGGATGAGCATGTTCAGGAAAACCTTCTGGCTGATACACTGCTGGGGGTTCAGGGCAATATCGACCACTCGGCCGTCATCACCCATTACCACGGCGGTGTAGGAAGGATTGTCCGCAAGATTATTGGTCTGGTTATAGATCACCGTGATATCGGCCTGCTTCTCCAAATGGTAAGCAAGGGCATCCCGGTAATCAATGTTGGTAATCACTCCGCATCCAGAAAAGACAGCATACTCCTGACGGCTCTTTTCCAGGTAGGCGCGGTTATGCCGGAGGTTACTGAGATTGCTGCTGATCCCCTCTCCGCTGTCGGTGCGTGAAGGGGCAGGCAAGAGAAACATACCATCCCTTTGCCGGTTTAAATCCCACTCCTTGCCATCTTTGATATGATCTAATAGGGGGCCAAAGCGATCGTTCAGCAGAATCCCCACATTACGAATCCTGGCATTAACCATGTTACTCAGGGTAAAGTCGATCAGGCGGTAACGGCCCCCAAAGGGAACGGCTCCCAGAGTTCGGTGGTCTGCCAGTCCCCCCAGGCCCTCGGTGGGTTCCGCCAAATCAATAATGCCCAATAGGTTTCTCATTTGTTTCCCCCCCTAAGAAATGCGCTCTTCCGGAAATTCCGGCCACGCCGCCACACTCAAAACCGTTCCTCTGACGATGCGCATGGAGCTTCGCACGGTCACATTATCCTCAATGACAGTGATTCCACTCTCGTTACTGATCTCTACCTGTTCTCCTGGCTTAGCTGGAACGCCAATTCTCGCCCCTGCCTCCACAATTGTGTTCTCCCCAATAATGGCTTTATGGACGACCGCTCCTTTCCCCACGTGCACTCCGGGCATGACCACCGAGTCCACCACTTCAGCCCCTTCCTCGATACGGGTTCCCGTAAAGATCACGGAATGGTGCACCTTCCCCAAGATCAAACAACCATCACCTAAGAGCGTACTTTGCAGATCGGCTCCAGGACCCACCAACTGGGGGGGCAAGGTCTGGTTTAGCGAGAAAATCTTCCACTTGGAGTCATTCAGGCGCAACTCGGGCTGCTTGGCAATAAGATCCATATTGGCTTCCCAAAGGGAGTCGATGGTACCCACATCCTTCCAATACTCCCGGAAGGCATAGGCATACATGGGTTCACCCCCTTGAAGCATGGCCGGGATGACGTTCTTGCCAAAGTCATTGCTGGAGTTTGGATCCGCTTCATCTGCTTCCAAGTAAAGCTGCAACTCTTTCCAGTTGAAGACATAGACACCCATGGAGGCCAAATTACTCTTAGCTATCTTCGGCTTTTCTTGAAACTCAATGATCCGCCCATCATCGTCTGTCTTCATCACCCCAAAACGGTGGGTTTCTTCCCATGGCACGGGAATGACGGCAATGGTAACAGCCGCTCCCTTACCCTTGTGATAGCTGATCATCTTGCTGTAATCCATCTTGTAGATGTGGTCACCGGAGAGAATCAAGACATACTCCGGGTCATGCTGGGCAATGAAATCCATGTTCTGATAGACTGCATTGGCTGTCCCTTTGTACCACTCCGCGCCCTGATCTCTGACATAGGGGGGTAAGACGGAGACTCCGCCGGTGTTGCGGTCCAAATCCCAAGCGCTGCCAATTCCGATATAAGAATTGAGGGTAAGCGGTTGGTATTGGGTCAAGACACCCACCGACTCAATGCCCGAATTTGAGCAGTTGCTCAAAGTGAAGTCAATGATCCGATACTTCCCCCCAAAGGGCACCGCGGGTTTAGCCAGTTTCTTAGTGAGAATACCCAAGCGGCTCCCTTGGCCTCCTGCCAGGAGCATAGCTACAACTTCCTTCTTCTGCATTACTACCCCTCCCAACTCATTTTCGTTCCGTCTCCTCCACTCTGCGTAAGAAAATGGCGGCCAATGGCGGTAACCTGAGCTCGAAAGAATACTCCTGGTTATGCCAGGGTTCTTGCTCGGTTTCGATCTGGCCTTCGTTGGCCTGTCCGGATCCTCCCCATTTTAGGTCATCACTATTGAACACTTCCCCGTACATACCGGGTTCAGGAACACCAATCCGGTAGTGTTCCCTGACCACAGGTGTGAAGTTTATGACCACCACCAGAAAGTCTGCGGGATCTTTGCCTCTTCTTAAAAATGAGAGAACACTCTGCTCGCTATCATTGGCATCGATCCAGGAAAAGCCAGACCAGCTTTGGTCCAACTCCCACAGACTGGGATTTTCCCTGTAGAAGCGGTTCAATGCCTTATTGTATTCCCACATCTGGCGATGCATGGGGTATTCCAAAAGGTGCCAGTCAAGGTCTTCGTCATACTTCCACTCGATGAACTGACCAAATTCATATCCCATAAACAGAAGTTTCTTTCCAGGATGTCCCATCAGATAACCAAGAAATGCCCTCAGATTGGCGAACTTTTGCCAATAGTCTCCCGGCATTTTGTCCAAAAGCGAACGCTTGCCATGGACCACTTCATCATGGGATAAAGGGAGCACAAAGTTTTCGCTAAAGGCGTACATGAAGGAAAAAGTGACGAGGTTATGGTGGTATTTGCGGTGAATGGGATCTTCCTGCATGTAACGGAGCATGTCATTCATCCATCCCATGTTCCACTTATAGTTAAATCCCAGTCCTCCCAAGTAGGTGGGCATGGTAACCAAGGGCCAGGCCGTACTCTCCTCAGCCATCATTAGAGCTTGGGGAAAACGGGCAAAAACTTCTTTGTTCAGTTTACGCAGGAAGGCCACTCCCTCCAAGTTCTCCCGACCGCCCTTGGAGTTTGGATTCCATTCCCCCGGTTGGCGACCATAGTCCAAGTAGAGCATGGAAGCGACAGCATCCACTCGAAGGCCGTCAAGGTGGAAAACATCCAGCCAGAAAAGGGCGTTGGAGATCAGGAAACTTTGCACTTCCGTTTTTCCCAAATCGAAATTGCTGGTTCCCCACCCTTTGTTCTCCGCCCTTCGGGCTTCTTCGTACTCGTAGGTTGGCGTCCCGTCAAAAAGGCGCAACCCCGGGTCATCCTTGACGAAATGACCTGGCACCCAATCCAGAATAACACCTATGCCCCTTTGGTGACAGTGATCGATGAAGGCCATAAAATCCCGAGGATGCCCATGACGACTGGTAGGCGCATAATAGCCCATGGTTTGATATCCCCATGAACCATCAAAGGGATGCTCCATCACAGGTAGGAGTTCTATATGGGTGTATCCCATTTCCACCACATAATCCACGAGTTCTTCCGTGAGCTCCTGATAACTGTAGTACTGCTCAAAGCCATGCTGGCGCCAAGAACCGAGATGGACTTCATAGATCAACATTGGCTGGGAGTAATGATCTTCAGCATCTTTCCTGTTTTGCCAAGCCTGGTCATTCCATGTATAGCTCTGTAAATCGCACAGGCGAGAGGCGGTCTGGGGTTTTCTTTCCGCCCAAAAGGCGAAGGGATCGGCCTTTAGGCTCAGAGTTCCAGAGCTCGTCACAATCTCGTATTTGTAAATGTCCCCTTCTTTCAGTCCTGGAACAAACGTACACCAAATCCCCGAATGGGACATCCTTTCCAAGGGATTTCGGCGACCGTCCCAGGCATTGAAGTTCCCCACCACAGAGACGCGCTGGGCCTTTGGTGCCCAAACCGCAAACCGGGCCCCTTCCTGTCCATCCTGTTCAACCAAATGGCCCCCTAAGAAGGTATAACTGGCATAGTGGGTTCCCTGGTGGAATAAATACCGATCGTATTCGTTAGTTGGTGACGCCACCCACTTCTTCATGAACTGCCTCCCTGCTCCCCAAGATCAAGGGACTGATTCCCTCTACCCATACCTCCAGACCCTGCACGCAGCGGAGATCTCCAACGTCTTCGCCATCGGCTAAGACATTCCAAACCTCTCCTGGACGGGCTTCTGGAATCCGGACCTGGACAGGTGCTGGATTACTGTTAAACAGCACCACAATCCGTTCGATGCAGTCCCCACCCGCATGGGGACCGAGGACATAGCCCACCACATTTGCCTGGGGCACGGGAAAGAACCGCAAATAGCTCACGACGTCCCCGCCGCTGCGCAGGCGAAAGGCAGGTCTTGCCCTCCGGAGTTCAATCAGCTTCTTGGTGTAAACAAACAGCTCCAGCAATTCTCCCTTACGATCCCAGTCCAGCTGGTTGACATGATCCGGTGACTGATAGCTATTGGGGTCGCCCCCCTTGGTGCGGGCAAACTCCTGCCCTGCATGGATGAAGGGAATGCCCTGACTGGTTAGTAAAATCGCGTGAGCGAGCTTCATCATCTTCAGCCGTTCCTCCATCGCCCCGGGAGGCGTCGTACAGAGCAGCTTATCCCAGAGTGTGAGATTATCATGGGCTTCGGCATAGACCACGCTTTGTGCGGGCAAACCAGCCCAGGGCCCCCTAGAGTAGAGGATGGAGGAGTAGTCGATTTGGGGATGCTGAACCGCACCGACAATCCCAAATTTCAAGGTTTCCTCATTGCCTTGCCCTTGAATGAAGCCTCCCTCGCCGGTGCGGAACACATGACCTTTGATTCCGTCTCGAACGTCATTGCAGAACGAGGCCACACCGGGCATGTACACTGTGTTCTCCTTAAGTGCCCGTTCGCGCTCAGGAAGGGTGCTAGCTGCTGCTCCCCATCCCTCTCCATAGATCAGGATCTGAGGATGAACTAAGTCGAGAGCCCGGCGTACCGCCTGCATAGTCTGGATATGATGGAGGCCCATCAAGTCAAAGCGAAAACCAGCAAACTTGTACTCCTGAGCCCAATAGGTGACTGAATCTACAATAAACTTTCGAACCATAGACCTCTCGTCGGCCAACTCATTGCCGCAGCCGGATCCATTGGAAAAGCTGCCATCGCGGTGGTGGCGATAGTAGTAGCCAGGCACCAACTCGTTGAAGGACGACCCGACCGAATGGAAGCTGTGGTTATAGACCACGTCCATTATGCTGCCAATCCCAACAAGCCTAAGAGCTTGAATCATGGTTTTCAGCTCGCGAATACGCACCCTCCCATCCCTGGGATCACTGGAATAAGAGCCCTCTGGAACATTGAAATTCAGCGGATCGTAACCCCAGTTATAACTGGCCTTAGGGTTCTCTTCATCTACAGTGGCAAAGTCAAACACGGGCAGAAAGTGAACATGGGTAATACCTAGTTCTCTCAGGTGATCGAGCCCCGTAGAAATTCCTGCGGGAGATTTAGTTCCTGCTTCGACAAAACCGAGATACTGTCCTTTCCTCTGGATACCGGAGTTGGGTGCAGAAGAGAAGTCCCGCACATGCGCCTCGTAAATGACTGCATCGGTAGGGCTCGCCAACTCCAGCCGGGGAAGCTCTTCCCAACCTTGGGGATTTGTTTTCTGCAAATCGACAATCTGACCCCGGAGTCCATTGACACCAACAGCTCTAGCGTAAGGGTCTACCACTTCACAGGTTTCATCTCCATGGGTCACAAGGAAATTGTAATACTGCCCTTCTAGATCGCCTTTAATCGTACAGTACCAGACCCCTTTTTCACCTAACTGCAGAGGCGTGCACTTGCCCTGGACTTGATCGTGGCGGGGATAGACGACCACTTGCATCTGGGAAGCGGTGGGCGCCCACACCTTGAAGGTGGTCTCGTTTTGACTATAGGTAACGCCTAGATCGTTCCCGGAATAGTGGAACTCTCGGTGAAAGGCGTCGGTGGAGAAGACGCCGCCGAAAGTGACTCGAATTTGCCCATGGGTTACATGTCGCAGCAGATACTCCTTGTGCAAATCCAAGGGATCTTTGGTGCCAATTAGGAGCAGGCGCGGACTTGGACCCTGGGTATAGCAAGGCCTAACCTCTTCGATGGCCGCCGCTTTTTCACCGCTTTTGCCCTGAGAGACAAGGCTAAACCCCCAGTCTTGTCCCTGGCTCGGCTCTACGGGCAGGTAGGTTTCCACCCGAATCGTCTGGGCATCCTCCAAGGACGCCCGCAGCAAACGGGGCGTACGATCCACATCAGCTTCATTGTAATAAATCTGGGGATCGTCTTGCATCAGCCAAACATCCAAGGTGCCGTCGTCTGAAGCTTCATAGAGCGGTATGTAGCGATCCTGGCTCCCATCCCTAGCAAGCCAGCTCTCACCGAGCAAGCTCTTGCGGACAATAAAACCTAGCTGGCCGCCATCTGTCTGCTGCTTGAGTATGGTCCTTGCCACCTGGCCGAAGGAATCATTGCCCACAAACTGCAATCTGCGGCCCGACTCCTGACCACCCCAGATCCACACGTTCCACCCAGTGTAATTACCATCATGGCGATAGTAATGAAAGGTCACCCGCAGCTCTTCAAACACCCTAATATCCTTGCGGAGGTGCGCTGGAGGCGCCAAGTAAACGGTGGGATCCCCAGAAACTAACCAGACTTCCGCCACATCTCCCTTGAAGGTCTCAATATAGCGATCCTGATCAATATCTTTTTCCCAGGACGCACCGCGAATTACAAAGCCCACCCGATGCCCCTTGGCTACTTGACAAGTGGCAATTCGTCCGAAATAGTCTGCCTCGGCAAAATCGACCCAACGGCCGCCATAACCTTCCGGCCACAGCCAGACTCCCCAGCGCTCATAGTCTTGATCGTCACGATGATAATGGATGATGACTTTGCGCATGCGGACGCCTCCTTAAATAATAGTAGTTCCCCTTACACCACGGTATTCCTTCTTATCCCCGCTCTTTGCGCTAGTTTGTCCCTTTCTCCATGGCGACTTGCAGGAATTTGTCCCGGCTTGGTATAATAAACCTAGTTGCTTAAGAGAGGTTGGGATCATGTGTCGCGATTTGAGCTTATAGCTACCGCCACTTTCGGCCTGGAAGCATTGGTGGCCGATGAACTGCGAAAGTTGGGCTATAGTCATACCCAAGTAGAAAACGGAAAGGTGACCTTCAGCGGCGATGAACTCGCGATTTGCCGCAGTAACCTTTGGCTGCGAACCGCAGCTCGAGTGCGAGTCAAGGTAGGAGAGTTTAGGGCCACGACCTTTGAAGAACTTTTTGAAGAAACCAAGGCGCTCCCCTGGGCGGAATTTATTCCCGCCAATGCTCAATTTCCTGTTGAGGGACGTTCTGTGCAGTCCACCCTCTATAGTGTCTCCGATTGCCAATCCATCGTCAAAAAAGCCGTTGTGGAAAGCCTCAAGAAGCAGCATCGACTGGAGTGGTTTCCCGAAGACGGTCCCTTGATGAAAATCGAAATAGCCCTTTTAAGAGACGTAGCCACGCTAACCATCGACACCACAGGTCCGGGGCTTCATCAGAGGGGCTATCGGGCGCTCGCCACGGGTGCTCCCCTCAAGGAAACCCTAGCCGCAGCCCTGGTCATCTTGGCTCGCTGGTACCCTGACATTGCCTTCATCGACCCCTTCTGTGGATCCGGCACGATTCCTATTGAGGCAGCCCTGCTAGGGAGGAATATTGCGCCTGGCTTGAAACGCCGTTTTGCCGCGGAAAGCTGGCCTTGGATTCCCTCCTCCTTATGGGAGAAAACTCGCATTGAGGCCCACGATCTGGTCAAAAATGAGCAGCCCGACTACCTGATTGGTACCGATATTGATGAGGGCGCGTTGAGAATCGCTCGCCACAATGCCCAGGCGGCTGGCGTGGCCGATTCCATTCATTTCCAGCGTCTGGAGGTCAAGGACCTTACTACGAGCAAGAAGTATGGAAAGCTGATCACCAACCCGCCGTACGGGGAGCGATTTGGCGAGGAAGAGGAAATCACCCGGCTCTATCAAGAGCTGGCGGAGGTAAGAAAAAGCCTGGACACGTGGTCCTTTTATGTGTTGACTTCCTATCCCAAACTGGAGAAGGTTTTTGGAGGCAAGGCCACAAAACGGCGCAAATTGTACAATGGCAATATTGAAACCCAGTACTATCAGTATTTCGGCCCTCGACCACCGAGACGTAGAAGCTGAGCGACGAAAAGATCAAGACCACCTGCAGCAAAGCAAGTGGTCTTGTTGATGGAAAGTGTATTTTTTCCTATCGTCCCGCCTCAAACAAGCGGATCACCTGGGCCGTCTGTTCTTCCACGAGCGGGGCCCCTAAGATCATGGCCTGCTGAAGAGTCAGGGGCTCGTTGAGAATGGAGAAATAGGCGGATACCCCCTCGGCATGCAACGCCTTGGCACCAGGGAGCACACTGCCTGCAATCACAACAACGGGAACTCTCTGCTTACGAGCACGACGAGCGACACCCATGGGTACCTTGCCATAGGCAGATTGGGCATCAAATCTCCCCTCACCTGTTAACACCAGATGGGCTCCTTGGACCTTCTCGTCAAAACCGAGTACGTCGAGGACCAGTTCAATTCCGGGGATCAGATTGCCCTTCAACAGGGCCATCAGGGCCGCCCCCAAACCACCGGCGGCGCCAGCTCCCGGAACATCGGCCACAGACTGGTTGAGATCCCGCTGCAAAACTCGGTCATAGTTACGCAAAGCATGATCCAAAAAAGCTGCAGTCTCGGGCGTAGCCCCTTTCTGAGGACCATAAATCTGCGAGGCACCTTCAGGACCTGTCAGGGGATTGTTCACATCGCAAGCCACTTCGATCTTAACCTGATGTAGCCGCGGATCCATGCCCGTTGCATCGATCCTGTCCAGACGGGCCAGCTCACCTCCGCCAGAACCTAAGGACGCCCCTTCTGCATCATAGAAGCGAAAACCTAGCGCCTGGGCCATCCCCATTCCTCCATCATTGGTACCGCTGCCCCCAATACCTATAATCAGGTGTTTACAGCCCAGGTCCAGAGCCTTTCGTATCAACTCTCCCGTACCAAAGGTGGTGGTTACCAAAGGATTGCGCTCCGATTCCGGAATCAAAGTTAGACCGGACGCCTGGGCCATCTCAATCACGGCCGTCTGCGCGCCGCCCATCAGCCCCATTGTGGCCTGCACCGGATGACCCAAGGGGCCTGTCACATCCACCTGTAGACGTTCCCCCCCGCTGGCCTCGATCAGCGAAGCAACTAAACCATCACCGCCGTCGGAAAGGGGCAGTAACACGAGGTCTGCTTGGGGCAGAACGCTCCCTACTCCCCTGGCCATGGCCTGGGCCACCTCCCCGGAAGAAAGGCTGCCTTTGAACGAATCGGGAGCTACAACAATCCGCCTGCGCATATCAATCTCTCCTTATCCCTGTCCTTGAATAAAGCGATCGATCTTGACCAAGGCTTGCTTAATGCTCTCAATGGAATAGGCATAGGAGACTCGAATGAACCCTTCGCCACTCTCCCCAAAGGCGGATCCTGGTACCACCGCGACCTTTTCCGCCTCCAGCAACTTGTTACAGAACGCATCAGATGTCATCCCCAAATCAGAAATCCTGGGGAAGCAATAGAAGGCACCTTTGGGTTCAAAGCAGGATAGTCCCATATCGCGAAAACCCTGGACAATAGTATGCCGGCGCTGGTCATACTGCTTCCTCATTTCCTCCACTTGAGGCAGGCCGTTGTCCAGGGCCTCAATGGCCGCCCATTGGCTCATGGTGGGGGCGCACATGATCACGTACTGGTGGATTTTTTTCATGGCCTCAACTAACGGAACAGGTCCGCAAGCATAGCCCAGACGCCATCCGGTCATGGAAAACGCCTTAGAAAATCCATTAATCAGCAGCGTCCGATCATGCATTCCAGGCAAGGAAGCCATGGAGGTATGCTCAATGCCGTAGACCAATTCTGCATAGATCTCATCGGCAATGACCAAAATGTCATGTTGCCGCAAGACATCGGCGATGGCTAGCAGGTCTGCTTTTTCCATGACAGCACCGGTTGGATTATTGGGATAGCAAAATACAATGGCCTTGGTTTTGGGCGTGATCAGTCCTCGAATGGAATCGGCTGTGAGACGAAAATCATCCTTTTCGTAAGTGGGAACCGGTATGGCCACACCGCCCGCCAAGATTGCGGAGGGAGCATAGGAAACATAGGTGGGTTCAGGCACCAAGACTTCGTCACCGGGGTTGACAACGGCCCGAAGCGCAAGATCCACTGCCTCGCTGGCCCCTACCGTGACAAGTATCTGATCAGTGGGATCGTATTCCACCTGAAAACGCTTCTCCAGATATCTGCTGATGGCCTGCCGCAATTCCAAGAGACCCACATTGGCGGTATACCTCGTCCCCTTTTCCAAGATGGAATTAACACCTGCTTCTCGAATAGGAGCTGGAGTGGGGAAATCAGGTTCTCCTACCCCCAGGGAGATGACCCCTTCCATGCTGGCCGCGATATCAAAGAACTTTCGAATGCCCGAAGGCTTAATACTCTTTACTTTTGTTGATAACATTTTATCAATCATTTTAACCATCCTCCTTCCTCTCCTAATACTATCTTCTTATTCTTCAACTTCATCCAAAATCCTACTCAAATTGTACTTTCCCTCTTGACTGAATTGTCCGAATATTGTATACTTAACTTGCTAGCAAAACAGAGGGCCCGAAAAAAGGAGACTAACCATGCAAAAAAAACTCGTATGTTCACTTCTTGTCCTGACGTTGCTTATGGGTATGGCCGGCACAAGCTTGGCCGCTGCTGCGTCCCCGCCGCTCCCCTTCGGTCAGGAGGTGATTCCCCTCACCGAGGACGAAATGGAAGAGGTCGACGGGGCCTGGGGCGCAACTTTAGTCAAGACGGCTGTAGGCGCAGCTGTGGCAGGAGCCAGTTACCTCCTAACCACTCCCCGGGACGATTGGAATTGGAGTGACGGACTCAAGCACACCGCAGCCGGGGCGCTTAGTGGTCTTGCAGGCAGCTTCTTCTAAGCAACCAGGACTTTGCTGCCCAGGGTAACCTGGGCAGCCACTTCAACGATATGAGGTGATCAAATGCCTTTTTCTCAAGCTCTCGTCCTGTGGGGTCTGGTATCAGTGGTGCTAGTTGCTCTGGGACTATGGCGGCGTAAAGCCCTTGACGCCAGCCTGATTGGGTTAGCGTTGGTCTCATCTACGATCCTAACTGGACTGGCCATGCTCTACCCCATCACGCAAACGGCAAGCTTCATGGGAATAGCAGTGGGTTGGATCCGTAACTTTCTGGTCTATACCATTCTCTTAGGCCTTCTGACCAAGACCCCCGTCAAAGAAGGTGCCAAAAACGGCATTCTCTTCGCCAGCATCCTGGTTCTGATTGAGCTTTTCGTGTAGGTCAAGATGAGGAGGTCTGACCCGCTCCGCCCCGCCACACAAAGAAGATGCCCAGCAGAGTCAGGAAACTGCCTAACACCTCCAAGAGCGAGGGTATTTCCCCCAAAGCCAATATGGCCAGAATGCTCGCTCCAACGGGCTCTCCCAAAACCACGATGGAAACCATGGTGGCGGGAAGATACCTGAGGGCCCAATTGAGGCTGTTGTGCCCCAAGACAGTGGGTACCAAGGCTAAAGCGCCAAAGATGAGCCAGGTTTTGCAGGTGTATCCTCGAAGAGGAAGACCACCAATCCACACATAGAGAGCCAAGACCACACTGGCCGTTCCATGGATGATGGCGGAATAAAGCGACAGGGACAAATCGCGGCGGAGACTACGTCCTACCGCTAAATAGCCCGCCATCATCACAGCTCCCCCTAAAGCTAGCATATTCCCAAAAAGTCTGGATGCCTCTGCCTGCGATTGGCTTAAGGTGACCAGGACACCGCCTAACAAAGCCACGAACAGACCAGTCCACATCAACCTGGTGGGTTTTTCCCCCAGGAAGAGCACGGAGATCAGAAAGACCCACAGAGGTTGGGTGGTGACCAGCACAACGGAACTGGCCACACTGGTGTACTCAAGGGAGGTCATCCAGAACAGAAAGTGCCCCGCCAGAAGCGTTCCAGCACCCAAGGCCAAAAGCAGCTGGCCACGGGAGAGAGCTGCCGACGGGCTCTGTTTGAGGGCCAGTGGCGTAAAGAACAATGTGGCAAAGAACATGCGGTAAAAGGCGATCACAGCAGGGGGTGCCCCCGCCAGTCGGATTAAGACGGCAGATGTGGAGATGGCTGCAACGCCGCCAACTAAGGCTGCAGTAATGGACTTCTTGGATACCACGGCTCGACTCTCCCTCAGTCAAGCCTTTCCAATAATTGCAGCCCAAAACCTATCTGAAACATTTCGGCCGCGGTTAGAATGCGACCCTCAGGGGGGCGTACATTGAGTTTTAGGGCGATGGCCTTTTGGCCTATCTTTTGTCTGTATTCAATGCGGTTCATAGGTACATCCACCTGTAGAATGCTGGAGAGTACTTCAGCACTGGCATGGTGCCCTACTGCAGACATATACCCGTGGGTTTGGATCAACTGCCTAGCCTCGGCGACGTCTATATCAGTAACTCGATACAAACCCGCAGTGGTACAAACAGGGCCGTTGAAAAGGACAACGGGCAGATCCGCTCCCTCCACGCGCAAGAACTCCTGCAACTCCCCAAAGACCTGGACCCGTCCTTCCATACCTTATCCCCCTCAGCTTTCTTTGGCGGTTGCGACCAAGCGGTTTTCACCATCATAAAGATACTGCCGCAATACAGCAGCCACTGTCTCCAACGCGACTTGATTGCGGCCTCCTTCGGGCACAATCAGATCGGCATGCTTCTTGGACGGTTCCACAAAAGCCTCGTGCATTGGCTTAACGGTCTTCAAGTACTGGCTGTGCACCGACTCTAAGGTGCGACCGCGCTCCAAAACGTCCCGGATCAGGCGGCGCAGTACCCGCACATCAGAATCGGTATCCACGAAGACCTTCAAGTCAAACATCTCCCGCAAGAGCGGATTGACCAAGACCAGAATCCCCTCCACAATCACAATCGACCGCGGTTCCACCGTAATCCTGTGGGGAGTGCGACAGTATGTCTCAAAATCATAGACGGGCACTTGAATCGAAGCGCCGCCCCTCAGACTGCGCAAATGTTCAATCAGGAGCTCATCTTCGAACGCATTGGGATGATCATAGTTGATCTGCAGACGCTCAGAGAAGCTCAGCTCCGTATTGGCCACATAATAGGAGTCTTGGGAAATAATAACGCAGTTGTCACCCATGGCACCTTGCAGGGCTTCTGCGAATGTGGTCTTGCCCGAACCGGTACCGCCTGCAATTCCTACAATTAACATATCAATCACCCACATCTTTACCTTCACTGCTGCAAAAAAGTCCGTTATCCCACTGCGGCAAGGAATCAGCCCATCCATAGAGAAAGATAAAAAGGAGAGGAGTGAATTCCATGAAAAAAGTTGCCCTTGTCATCGCTGAACGCGAGTTTCGTGATGAAGAGTACCAAGTACCACATAGGATTCTGAAAGAAGCCGGTTTTAGCGTCTTAACCGCCTCAACCTCCACCAGCACGGCCGTGGGAAAGTTGGGCCTCAAAGTAAGGCCCGACACACTGATTTCCGACCTAAAGCCTGATGAACTCGATGCCTTGGTCTTTATTGGCGGCGGGGGCTCAGAGCAATACTTCGACGATCCCCTAGCACATCGCCTCGCCTCAGCCATGGTGGAGCTGGATAGGGTCTTGGGCGCAATCTGCATCGCTCCCGTCATTTTGGCCAAGGCCAAGGTGCTCGAAGGGAAAAAAGCTACAGTTTTCCCTGACGGCGCCTCCATCCTCAAACAATATGGTGCCGATTACACAGGATCGGACGTGGAAATTGACGGCAAGATCATCACGGGTAACGGCCCAGACGCAGCTGACGCCTTTGGCCGCTCTCTAATCCGGCTACTCAGCTAAAAAGCCTGCTTGGCGCAGCGCGTCCCGGACGGCCTCCATTACCTCGCTTGTGGGGGCTTCAACCGTATGCAAATGATAGCCGTCCGTTAGTACCAAGAGGGGCTCCGCATGGAGTTCCTCCATTTTTTTGACAAACTGCCTCACCTCAGCCCGGGAGGAGACCTGTAAGTTGGCGGTCAACTCCCCATACAGAGGATGCTCCACCGTAACATCGAGAACGGTGGCCCCTAAATCCACAATCAGATTCAGCTCTTGGGCGATGGTCCCTTGATCACTGGCATGGCGCACAGCGATGGTACTGCGGTGGACGGCGTTCAGCTGCGGTCTGTAGAGGAGATAACCTTGGGGAGTGGCAATGATTTGCTCTCCGCGAGCTCGGAGGACTGCCACATCACCGACGATGATTTGCCGAGTAACCCCTAAAACGCCACTTAAGTGCGATCCAGTCAGGGGAGATGTAGCCTTCCGCAAAAGCTCCAAGAGCTCATTTCTGCGTTCTTCCTGTGTCATCTGGTTTTTCGCCCCCATCTGCTCTTGTCAGAGAGCTCTAAGTGGTGTATGATACAGGTGTATATACACCTGTTAGACCTATGAGGAGTGACATTATGCGCATGACCATGAAAGACTTACTCTACGGCGCTCTGCTCACCGCACTGGCTCTGTTAATTCCCCTGGCGTTTCAGGGGTGGCTCCAAGTTGCGATCCCGCCATTTTCCGCGACCCTAGCTAGCCATCTCCCCACAATGTTGGCCATGACCGTAAGCCCCTGGGTGGCCATCTTAGTGGGTCTAGGTTCTAGTTTCGGCTTTTTTATGACTTTGGGACCCATTGTGGCCATGCGTGCCTTAACCCACGCGGTGTTTGGAGGAGTAGGAGCCAAACTCTATCAAAAGGGATTTGCATTGTGGCAGATCCTCCTAATTACCCTGCCCATCCATGCTCTAAGCGAAGCCGCTGTGGTCATGCTCTTTGATTTCAGCCTCCATCAAGCCTTGCTCCTTGTGGGCCTTGGTACAGCCTTGCACCATACCGCGGACAGTATCATCACTCTCTCCGTTTATGGTTCCTTGCGCAAAGCCGGTGTCCCCTTAGGCCTCCGGGCGAAAGGCACCGTGCGCAACTTCTAAGGACTCAATGATGGCAATATTCTGTGGACACAGCGTCTCACACTGCCCGCAGGCCACGCAGCGTCCGGCGTCCTGACCGCGTTTTAGCAGCTGACCATACTGCCACCGGCCCCCGTCGAAGCTGTTGTAGATGTGAGCCTCATTGTACAGCTCGAAAATCCTCGGGATCGCTACGTCCTGGGGACAAGGCAGACAGTACTTGCAGTTTGTGCAGAGAACTTTCACTCTCTGCGCATAGATCTCCTTGGCCTTCCGAATGAGGTCAAGTTCTTTTTTCGTCAAGGAGTTGGGCGTCGCCCGAACCATGGTGCGAACATTTTCCTCCACTTCTTCCAGGCGACTCATACCGCTGAGGATCAGAGAGACTTCCGGGTGATTGGCCACCCAGCGAAAAGCCCATTCGGCCGGTGTGCGCTGGATGGGAGCATCGGCAAAAAGTTCTTCGAGTTCGGGGGGCAGATTGTTTACCAAACGTCCTCCTCGCAGAGGCTCCATAATGATCACGCCCAGCCCTTTGGAGGCGGCATACTTCAGTCCCGCTAAGCCCGCCTGATAACATTCATCCATGTAATTGAACTGAATCTGGCAAACATCCCAGGGATAGGCATCCACAATATCCCGAAAAACAGCTAGATCGTCATGGAACGAAAACCCCACATTGCCAATGAGGCCCTTGGAATGTGCGTTTTCCAAGAATTCCAGTGCTTCACACTGTACCGCCTTATGCCAGGAATCTCGGCCAAGAGCATGGAGTAGGTAGTAATCCACTCGTTCAACGCCTAGACGTTTCAACTGCTCGTTAAAGAGGCGTTCACAGTCTCGCGGTGACTCCAGCAGCCAAACCGGCATCTTGGTGGCGATATGTACCTTTTCTCCATATCCATTTTGGATCACCTTGCCCACGAATTCTTCACTCTTACCACCGTGGTAGGTATAGGCGGTATCCAGGTAATTGACGCCGGAATCGATGGCATAGCGCACCATAGCCAGGGCCGTTTCCTCATCGATGGCGCCATCGGGCAAGGTGGGTAAACGCATACAGCCAAAACCCAACAAGCTGACCTCGTTCTTTGTGTTCCCCATCTGTCTCGTCTGCACTTGATCACCCCTCTAACATATTCTCACTCCCCGGTCTTTTTCCCTGCCTTCCTCAAAACAGGAATCCGTAATCAAACCCCGAAATACTTGACAAGCAAAGGAGCGATCGAGATGTCAAACCCCTATGTCATGGCTCTGGCCGGCTTCGTCGCCGGCATCCTCATAACCTACGCATGGATGATAAAACGCCAGACCAGCCTGGCGGCGAAGCTTAGTCTAGCGGAGGAAAGCAAAGTGCAGCAGGAGGAGTACCTCAGCAAGGTGGAAAGCCAGTTTCAGGCGGCCTTTCAGAATCTTGCCCAGGAGATCCTAGAGAGCAAGGCAGTATCGCTGACAAGCCACAATCAAGAACAGATACAAACGCTCTTAGAGCCCCTGCGGGAACGCATCCTGGAGTTCCAGGACCGGGTGGAAAAAACCCACAGAGAAAGCATGATCAAAATCGGTTCCTTAGAACAAGTGGGGTTAACAATGTCCGCGGAAGCCCAGCGCCTAACCACAGCCCTCAAAGGCGAGGTAAAGACCCAGGGAGACTGGGGCGAAATGATTCTAGAGAGCATTTTAGAGGCTTCGGGTTTGCGAGCAGGACATGAGTTTGTGCTGCAGGGAGAAGGCCTCGAACTGCGCAGTGAAAGCGGAACCAAAATCCGGCCTGACGTGGTTGTCAGACTTCCGGAAAAGCGCCACCTGATCATCGACTCCAAGGTCTCCCTGGTTGCCTACGAGCGGTATATAAAAGCGGAATGCCCTGAGGAACAACAAACACAAGCAAAGGAACTGGTTCGCTCAGTTAAGGCCCATACCGATGGGCTCAGAAACCGCTTCTACCAAGGCCAGGGGAGCATCAATTCCCCCGATTTCGTGCTCCTCTTTATGCCCCTCGAATCAGCCTACTCCCTAGCCTTGCAGACCGATCAGGGCCTTTTCCAGTATGCCTGGGATCGCAAAGTGGTAATTACCACCCCCACCACCCTAATGGCTACGCTCTGGATCATCGCCAACATCTGGCAACAAGAACAGCAAAGGGCTAATGCTCTGGAAATCGCTCGCCAGGGAGGGGCACTCTACGATAAGTTTGTCGGATTTGTAAGCTCCTTAGAGGATCTGGGACGCCTTTTGGAGCGTTCCCAAAACGCATACGACCAGGCCCTCAACCAGTTGAAGACGGGGCGAGGGAACCTAATTTCCAGGGCGGAAAGCCTTCGTTCATTAGGCTTAACCACAAGTAAATCCCTGGATAGCAAGCTACGGGATGAAGCATGCCAAGAGGATGATTCCGCCTAGCTCAGTTCGTCTTTTCCCGCAAAATCAGGGCAGCTTTTGTTTCCTGGTGTTTCCTCACAGTAATCAAGGCGGGTGCCGATACATAATCACCTGGCTCGGGCTCTAGCCCGCCCCGCAAGTTTACCCAGGCCTCCGCTCTGTACTCGCCCGGAGGCAGAAACAGCATCTTCGAAGCCCCTTGTAGGGGCTTCTCCATTTCAATCACGGGCTCACCATCTTGGGATATCTGGAGTGTGAACGTTTGAATGTTCTTCACGGCCCATTCCGCATTCACCAAACCATGACCATGCTCGTGATCCCAGCCCACTGCCCCTAGATCCATGGCGGTCGTGGTTAGGATGGAGGGGATACTATGCGGATCAAATCCTTGCGACAAGACAAGTCCCGCCACCCCAGAGACCAAAGCCGTAGCAAAGGATGTACCTTCAGTAAAGCTTGGGGGCGCAACCAGATCGAGTTCGGGTCCATAACAAGAATATCCCGCCCGAGTGGGTAGGGAGGCTGTGGCCTGGATGGCCCCAACTGCCATTACACCGGGGAGGGCAGCAGGGTAATAGATGCTGTCTGGACCGGCCCCTCTCCTATTATTCCCCGAAGCTGCAATGAGCAGAATGTCTGTTGCCCCAGTGACAAGCTCGACCCGTTTGCGCATGAGGGTTGATTCGGCCGATTGTCCCAAGGACAGATTGATAATCTGGCAAGGAGATGGGTTGTACAACGTATCATGCAAGCCTGCTGCGTACAAAATACCTTCACTTACCTGAAAATCAGTGCCTGAACCACTGCTCCTTAATACTTTTATGGGCTGAAGTGTCACATTGGGGATGACCTGACTGATGGTCTGGGCTATCCTGGTGCCATGCAGATTGGCATGATCATCATGGGTATTGGGATTGGGTTGATCTGTGCTGAAATTGTAGCCAGGTATTACCTGGACACCAGCGGGAAGTACAGCTGGCATCTGCTGGAGTCCCGTATCCACCACCGCAATGCGCAGATTCGGATCCCCCGTGGTCACTTGGTGGGCTGCGGGGATGCGGATGTAGTCTAAGTACCAGGGAAGCTCCGCTGCCTGTCCCCAGGCCTCTGCCACCACAATCCAATTGGGCTCTATGAATAAATGGTCATCGCTGTAGGTACTCCATTTCTCTAAGGACCGGTCACTGTAAGACTCCGGCTCCACTAGGACCGCTAACAATGATGGAATTTCGCCCTTGATCCTTAGGCCAAGGGCAGCCAGGAGCGGCCGCCTTTGCTCAAAGGACTCCCCGCTTCTAAAGTGGACCACTAGGTCCGCATAAGCCATCTCATCACGGGAATCCATGGCCAACCCGAGGGCAAACGACTCCAAAGGAGCAGGGGCAAAACTGTGTTCGAAGCTCCAGGTTACCTCCAGCAGTCCTGGTTGAACCCCTTCTCCTTTTTCCAGGCCGCTTGGCAGGACTCCCGTCTGCACATAGCGCAGAGCATAAATGTACGCATACGCCTTGTGATCCGGGTCAGAAAAGGCCCTTTCTCCAGACGCAATCTGCTTCACCCTTTGCCAGAGGACACCATTGCCGCGGCGTCTCCATACTTCCCAGTTACCGTCAGCATCGAAGTCACATTCCCATGTCAACTCCATCCCACCGGCCAGCGGCCAGGTATGAACCACGTTGTGCGGTCTGATTTCTGTGGTCTGGGCTTGGACTGGTATTAGCCCCAGAACGACAAATGCTTCCGCCCTCCCCGACACCCTCACCAGCTCACTGGCGGAGAACACCCTCCCCTCAGCATCCCTGGAAAAGGCTTGGACCCACCAAGAGCCAGACGCTAAGGAAAATGCACAGATCGTATCCGATCCAAGGTCGATCAGATATGTGCGGCTCTGATTCGTGATCATGACTTCCTGGGTTTCCCCAAGTGTTCCTTGCAGCTCTAGGGAGATCTGCACCGCACCCGAACGCGCCAAAAAGCAACCGGTCAACAACGAGGCGATGAGCAGTAAAACGATCAGGCGCTGTCTCTTCATGGATCTACCTTCCAGTTAATGGGTTTTTGGCCAGAGTTGCGCAAGAATATGTTTGCCTTGGAAAAGTGGCCACAGCCAAAAAAGCCACGGTGCGCCGACAAGGGACTGGGGTGCACGGTTTGCAGGACCAGATGCCTGGAGTCCGTGATCAACGCTCTCTTGCTTTGCGCATGCCGACCCCAGAGCAAAAAGACTAAGGGCGACTCCTTGCAATTGAGCTGCGTCAAAACGGCATCAGTAAACCGCTCCCAGCCGCGTCCCTGATGGGAGCCGGCCTGCCCCGCCCGGACGGTAAGTGTGGTGTTCAACAAGAGTACACCTTGGTCCGCCCAAGACTCCAGACAGCCATGCTCCGGAATATCTAGACCTAGATCCCGGTGTAGCTCCTTGAAAATATTCTGCAGAGAAGGTGGGCAGGGCGTTCCCTTGGGTACGGAAAACGCCAGGCCATGGGCTTGTCCCTGGCCATGGTAAGGGTCTTGGCCCAGCAGCACAACTTTTGTTTGGGCAAAGGGCGTGCGCTTCAAGGCGGTAAAAATCTGATACATATTTGGATACACGGTCTCCTGCCGATACTCACGAAGTAAAAAGCGCCGCAGGTTCTGGTAATAGTCTTGCTCAAACTGGGAGCTCAAACGAGCGTCCCAATCATTTCCCAAATACACCGCCAATTGTCATCACCTGCCTTGACTACAATCCACCAGTTGATCGAAGGCGCTCTGCACCGCTTCCTCGCCGTTACTGAGCACCGTTATGGTCCAAAGATCCTGCAGATCGGCACCAAAGATAACATGGGCTCCAGGGGCCTTCCCCTCTACAGTGTAGAACCCTGGAATCTTGGAGTGTTGATAGGACGCAAGAAGAGTCTGCATCACCTTGGGCGGCAAATAGTCCCCGCGGGCGAGAACACCCCATAGCCGCCTGAGGTCATGGGCTGTGGAGAACAGTTGGGGCTTGAGGCCCTCGGCCAAAATTGCGTAGACATTGTCCACCGTCTCCCCCGTTTTGATCCTGGTATATCCTGTGGCGGCCAAAGCCGGTCTCTGGTCCAGAAAATGGTAGGCAGACTGTCCCAGTTGCACAGGTCGCAATACTTCCTCGGTGACAATGTCCCAAGGCTCTTGGTCAGGGACAAGGCGTCGCAGCTCTTCTTCCCAGACTATGTCCGCATCCCACTTGACTGGTCTATCCTGGTCCAAACGGCCGCTGTCCATCAGGCGCGCCAGGGCCAGTTTGGCAAAGAAATCCCGGGCCGATCCCAGATTGAACAGAGTGAAGAAGGTATTGTCCACCTTGTAGCGACGATCCGCTAGACCATAGACGGCACGATATTCGATGCTTGCATCCCTCGTCACCTGCACAACGCCGGCAAAGGCATCATGCACATGACAGCTCCGATAGTAGCTGTCCCAGGTGCTAATTCCCTCCGCCCCCTTCAGATCAAAACTCTCATCCATTTTCGGAACGACAACGGGCACTTTCAGTTCCTCGTGGATGATTTTTGCAAAGCCATGGCAACTCTCTTTCTCGCCATGGGTTACAAAAACGCGGCCGATATGACGAAAACGCCGCAGCCAATTCAGAAGTGCCCTTTGATCGGCATGGGCTGAAAAACCAGAAATTGTCTCAATGGCTGCCTCCACCCGCACTTCTTCCCCATGGATACGAACCTTCTTGGCGCCATCTTGCAGGCGGCGTCCCAACGTGCCCTCAGCCTGGTAACCCACGAGCAGGACCGTGGCCGACTTGCGCCAGAGGTTATGTTTCAGATGATGTTTAATACGGCCCGCATCAGCCATCCCGCTTGCCGAGATTATCACCAAACCCCCGCTGACAGAATTGAGGCGCATGGATTCCTGCACGCTCTCGGTGTAGTGCACATGAGGCGATTCAAAGGGAGAACGCCCTGCTTGGATCATGGTGCGGGTTTCGTAGTCGAAGAAACCAGCGTGCTTTTGGAACACCTCTGTGGCCTTTGTGGCTAAAGGGCTGTCGATATAGACGTTCAAAGGAGGAATGAGTCCATCATCCTGGAGTACTCCCAGACTATACAGGAGATCCTGTGTGCGGCCGAGGGCAAAGGCTGGTATTAAGAGATTGCCGCCCCGCTGCATGGTGGCCTTAACCACCTCGGCGAGGTGCTCTAGCCGACCCTCCCTGTCTTCATGAATCCTTGTGCCATAGGTGGATTCAATAACAAGAACATCTGCTTCTGTTATAAAGGTAGGATCCTGCACAATGGGTTGGCCCATGTTGCCGAGATCTCCAGAGAACACCAGTTTACTCCGTTTTTCGTCCCCGACCCACAGCTCGATAGTGGCGGCCCCGAGGATATGCCCCGCATCCCGAAATCGCAAGCGAAAAGCGGGCAAAATCTCCACTTCTTCATCATAGACCATGCGTCTAAACTGCTTCATGGTCCGATCCGCATCATCCACTGTATAGATTGGTACCAGGGGCTCCTGACCGCGCCTCAGGCGCTTGCGATTCTTCCGCTCCACCTCTGTTTCCTGGATGTGACCGGAATCAGCTAACATGATGGAGCAAAGATCCGCAGTCACGGCCGTGGCGTAAATCGGACCTTTAAACCCCTGCTTGACCAGTTTGGGGAGCAAACCACTGTGATCAATATGGGCATGGGTCAGAATCACCGCGTCAATCCCACTGGGCTCAAAGGGGAAATCCCCATAGTTCCGCTGTTTAAGCTCCTGGGGTCCATGGAAGAGACCGCAATCCACCAAGACCTGCCTACCATGGGAAGTAACTAGGTAGCAGGCGCCGCTGGTCGTCTCCGCTGCACCCAAGAATTGAATCTTCATGGAACTGCCTCCTCTTCCCGTCACAACCCTTCGGGTAAGAAATCGTAGATTGTGGAATGTTCGTAACGTTCGCCGGCCCGCAAAATGGGGCTGGGGAAATGGGAAAAACGCATGCTGTTGGGGTAGTATTGCGTCTCCAAACACAGTCCGGACCTGCGGGGATGCAAAGCGGTCTTCAGAAAATTCCCGCTGTAAAATTGGATTCCAGGTTTGGTGGTCCATACCTCTAGGGCGCGTCCTGAAGGCCCATGCTCCACGCGGGCGGCCTTCTCTAGACCCTTGCCGCTGCGGCGGATAATCCAGTTATGATCATACCCCTGGCCAAACCGAACTTGATCATGCTCGTTGTCGATGCGAGCTCCAATCGGAGTCAAAGTCCGGAAATCCAAGGGGGTTCCCTCCACTTTATAGATCTCTCCCGTGGGTAAACACTCTGCATTGATGGGAGTAAAAAAGTCCGAGTATAATTGCAGCTCATGCTGGAGAATCAGCCCTTCACCCTGCCCGGCTAAGTTGAAGTAAGCATGATTGGTCAGGTTAACCACGGTATCTCGATCGCTTGTAGCCACGTAATCGATGCGCAAAGCACCAGCGGAACTCGGCGAATACGTCACCTCTACCTCAAGATTGCCAGGATAGCCTTCTTCCCCATCGGGACTAAAATAGCGGAGTTGCAGAGCTTCGCCATGCTCTCCTTGAACAACCCGGGGTTCCCAAACCACCTTACCAAAGCCCCCGGGCCCACCGTGAAGATGATTGCGTCCGTCGTTGGCCGCCAAATCATAGCGGATCCCATTGAGTTTGAATTGCGCCCCTTCAATGCGATTGGCATGCCGCCCCACCAATACACCGAGGGAACTCGTACAATCTACATAGCCTTGCAGACTGTCATATCCCAGGACCACATCACGCAAGACACCATCCTTGTCGGGAACATACAAACCCACCAAGGCCCCGCCAAAGTTGGTGATTTCAGCTCGGCAGCCCCGGCCTAACTCCATCGTGAACAGCTCAATTGAGCGCCCCCCATAGATACCCCAACTTTTTCGTTCCATTCGACTCCCTCCAACTCTCATATTTTTCTAAGTTTTGATCTTGTGAAAGGTTTTTTGCGATCACTAGGAGAATGTATTTATTCCAGTCAGTTCGCAAAAGATCCAGGGAATTCCTGCCTCAATGCCGAAGGTTGGGTTGAAAAGGAGGACGCGCTGTGCTTAGAATCCCCATGGAGATGAAAACCAAGAAGTATTGGAAACAGACGTTCGAGGCTTATATGTACCTTCTTCCGGCCTTCATCATCCTGGGTATGTTCAGCTTCTACCCGGTAGTCAAATCCATTTATATGAGTTTCTTTGACTGGAGCCTACTTAGGGAGAGGCAGTACTTTGTGGGACTAGAAAACTACGAGAGAATCCTGGGCGATTCTGTCTTCCGCACAGCCATTTCCAACACGTTGCGCTATGTGATCGCCTATGTGCCTCTGTCCATTTCCCTCGGCCTGATTGTTGCCGTCCTGCTAAATTCGAAGATCCGCTTCCGCGGCCCCTTGCGGGTAGCCTATTTCCTGCCTTGGGTCACCTCCTCGGTGGCCATCTCCATGGTATGGCGTTGGATTTATAACCAGCATTACGGATTGTTGAATATGATGCTAGCCGGACTGTCCAGTGTGGTCAACACTGTGGTGGAGTTTGTCACCTTAGGACATGTCTCCGGCCTGTGGCAGTTCAGCAACCCCAACTGGCTCATGGAACCCAGGTGGACAATCATCAATATCGTCATCATCAGTGTCTGGCAAAGCATGGGCTATAACATGATCATTTTCTTGGCTGGTTTGCAGAATATACCCCATGAACTCTATGAGGCGGCCCAAGTGGATGGTGCCAGCCCCTGGCAGAGCTTCTGGAAGATCACCTTGCCCTTGATCTCCCCCACCACCTTTTTTATCTCTATCATCTCCATCATTGGCGCCTTCAAGCTGTTTACCGAAATCTATGTACTCTACACAGGGCGCCCAGGCCCGGTCAATAGCGGCATGACCATCGTCTACTACGTCTACCGCAATGCCTTTGAGCGCTATCGCATGGGCTACGCATCTGCTGCAGCCTATATTCTCTTTGCCATCATCTTCATTTTCACTCTTGTTCAAATGCGAGCGTCGCGACGCAGAATTCATTATGGTTCGTAAGGAGGGCCGCCAGATGTTAGCAGAACAGCAGATGTGGCAATATCGCGTGGCAAAACACCTAAGGCGCGGAGTGCTCTATACCGTACTTTTGGCCGGAGCAGTAATCATGATGCTCCCCTTCATCTGGATGATCACCAGCTCCATCAAGGCGCCCCATGAAATGACCTTGCGGACCATTCAATGGCTTCCTGCCGTTCCTCAGTGGCAAAACTACAAAATCGCCTGGGAAGCAGCACCCTTTGAAATCTATTTCCAGAATAGCTTTTTGATCGCCATTACGGTCATGTTCATCGAAGTGATCTTCAGTTCTCTCGCCGCCTATGCCTTTGCTAAGCTCAACTTCTTCGGCAAGAACTTCCTGTTTCTCCTGTTTTTGGGAACGATGATGATCCCCGGTGAAGTGATGCTTATTCCCAACTATATCACCATGGTTAACTTCGGTTGGGTGGATACCTATTGGGCCTTGATTGTCCCCTGGACGGTAAGTGTGTTCAGCATTTTCCTGCTACGTCAGTTTTTCTTAAGTATCCCCCACGAACTCTTCGAGGCGGCCATACTCGATGGCTGCAGCAAACTCAAGTACCTAATCACAGTTATGCTGCCGCTGTCCAAACCGGCTTTGGTCACGGTGATGCTCTTTAAGTTCATTGGCAGCTGGAACTCCTTTTTGTGGGTTCTGATTATGACCAATACACCAGCGATGCGCACCATCCCCGTGGGGCTAACCTATTTTGTGAGCGACGTGGGTTCCTATTACAACTATCTGATGGCGGCATCCACTTTTGCCATGGCACCGATCCTCATTCTCTTTCTGCTGCTCCAAAAGCAGTTTATTCAAGGTATTGCCCGTACAGGCTTGAAAGGATAACAGGGAGGTGGGTACGGACAGAAACGGTTTTGTTCCAGGCTAGAAAGATCAATATTAAGAGGAGAGTGTTAACATGCGTTCGAAGAAGCTATGGTTCCTAACCCTGGTATTGTGTCTTGTTTTCAGCGGCAGTGTTCTGGCCCAAACCCAGATCACCTTTTGGCATGCCATGAGCGGCGAACTCGGAAACGCCATCGACTATCTGACGGCAGAGTTCAACGCCCAGAACCCCGACATTGTAGTAGAATCCATTTACCAAGGGCGTTACAGCGACCTCAACACCAAACTTGTGGCGTCCCTTTCAGCCCGGACAACCCCAACCATTGCCCAGGTCTATGAGAACTGGACCGACGCATTTTTCCGCAATGGAGTCATTGCCCCCTTGGCTGAATATATGGATCTATCCGACGAAGAGTTCAACGACTACATCGAAGTCTTCCGGGGCATGAACACCTGGGATGGCAAACTGTACACCATCCCCTATAACAAGAGCAACTGGGTGCTGTTTTACAATGCCGACATGATTCCAACCCCGCCGGCTACCGTCGAGGAGTTCCTCCAGATTTCGAAGGAGATCACGGCCCAAACCAATGGCGAAACCAGAGGTTTCGGTATGCGCCCGACCTTAGAGCTGTTCCACGCCTTCCTGTATGTAAATGGCGGCGATTTCTTGGATGACGAGCTCAACGTGACCTTCAACAGCCCTGAGGGGATCGAGGCACTGGAGCTGATGATTGGCATGCTGGATGACGGTTCGGCCTTGCTCATTGATGGCTACGAGAATGAGGCCTTCGGTGACAACATGATTGCCATGTACATCGGCTCATCTGCTGGTATGCCCCATGTGGAGAACTCGGTGGGAGACAAGTTCCAATTCAGTACCGCTCCCATACCTGCAGGTGTTCGGCCTGGTGCTCCTTTCATGGGAACCAACATCGCCCTCTTTAACGCGGCCACGGAAGAAGAGCGATTGGCAGCCGGCCGCTTCGTCAAATTCATCACCAACACGGAGAACACGGTGTATTTTGCCATCAAGACCGGCTATCTGCCTGTAACCTACTCTGGCTTGAACTCCGCTGAGTATCAGCAGTTCCTAGCGGATAATCCCCACAAAGCCGCAGTGGCGAATCTGGATGCCTTTGGATATGGATACTGGCAACCGACCATTGCCGCTTGGGAGGAAGCCCGCGGTGTTATTGGGCAAGCGGTGGAAAGAGTCTTCTTGGGTGAACCCATTGAATCAACTCTGGCAGAAGCGCAAATGCTGGTAGAAGAAGCCATCGAGGACATGCTGTCCCAGCGCTATTAGTATGGAACTTTAGCGACAGAGAAGAGGCACGGGAGTGACTCCCGTGCCTTTTTCTAGCCTGTGAGACGAAAGGAAACCCCCATGAACAAGAAAA
>DUPN01000069.1 GCA_012838305.1 Bacillota bacterium
CAGAACATCGCCTGGAAAAAGCCCTCACTGATCAAGAAACGCAGGCGATGAGGTTTAACGAGATCCTCGGAATGCCCTTAGCACAGAAAACGGTCCTTACCGAGCGGCTGCTGCTCGATTTTGTGCCCTTTACCCTCAGTTTAGACACCTGCTATGAGCTGGCTCTCAAGCTGGATTCCGGGGTGCTTACTGCCCAGGAGAGGCTGCAGAAAGCCCAAGACGCGGTGTTTCTGGCCCAAAGCCCTTTCACCCCAAGGGTGGAGCTGGAACAAGCCTTGGTGAACCAGCAGAAGGCTGAAATCGGCCTGCTCCAAGCTGAACAGAACCTCTACTTTAGAATTCGCAGCAGCTACTACAGCCTGATGGATCAGGCCCACGGCCTGGAGGCCGCCAAGCGGAACATTGAATTGGAGCGGCAGACCTTAAAGGCGGAGGAGAGCAAATACGCGGCGGGTGTTCTCAGTAACGCCCAGATCGTGGCGCAGCAAGAAAAACTAGCCAACTTAGAACAGCAGTATAGTGCGGATTTGTCCAGTTATACTCTGGCTCGAATCAAGCTCTTGCAGACCATTGGCAAACCCGAGGAACTAGGTGAGAGTTATGCGGATTAGGACGCCTCAGGCTATCTGCAGCGTTCTGCTCTTGAGTCTGCTTCTTGTAGTCAGCGCATACGCTGCAGAGCCCACGTCCATCACCCTGGAGGAAGCGCTGGATCTGGCATTTGCACACAACAGCAGTCATGCCTTGTTTTTATGGGAACAAGCGCTCGCGGCCAAACGGGAAGCTACAGGCAAACACCCGCAACTGACGGCGCGCCTAGAACCAGTGGGGATTAAAGATGGCAGTTTGGAGAAACCTGCAGGCAGTCTCACCATGACGATGCCCTTGGGCGAAAACATGGATCTGCGGAGTAGCCTGACGCTGGGATTTGACCAGAGCGGTATGGCGGTGCGGCCAGCGGCCAGTCTGAACTTGGCTTATGCCTTCTTTCAAGTATCAGAAAAGGCACAGGTAGAACCTACTCCTGACGAAACGAGACGGATTCAGGCCAACAGCTTAGTCCTGGAGACGGTCGATCTCTTATTGCAGCTCCGGCAGCAGATTGACCGCCGGGACTACGAGGCGGATCGTTTGCGTTTTCTTGAGGCTTCTCTGGATGCCGCCCGTATCACGCCAGACTATGATGATCTGCCCTTGCGGCAAGCACTTAGGGACCAGATTGCGGCCCTGGCTGCAGCGGAGGATCGACTGGATCAGCTTCAGCTGCGACTGGGTACCAGCCTGGGCCAAGTGGAATTGGTAGACTACGATCCCGTCCTTGACGTGAGGGATATGAGCCTTGAATTAATGGAAGAAGAACTTCGCTTAGAAGTCTTTACCTCAAGTTCAACTCTGCGCCGAGCCGAAGGGGATCTCCAGCGAGCTTACGAGGAGCTGGAACTGGAGCGCAAGACCCGCGGCTGGGATTTTAAGGCCAGCGGAGGAGTGCGGCTCAATGAGGCCAGTTCCGGCTGGAGCTGGGATTTGGGCCTTTCGGCCACGAAAACCCTGTATCCAAGGAATATCCTCCTGGAAGAGCTGGAACTCGCCGCGGCTAAGGCCGAATTTGCCTTGGAAACACAGAAAAACAGTTTAAATGCCGAATTGCGGGAAGCCATACAATCCATCACAGCTGCTCAAGATCAAATGGACCTCAAGGCGGAACACCTTGCCTTGTCCAGAGATGATCTGGATTTGCGCCGTCGACAATATGAGGCGGGTTTAGTGACGGCGCTGCAAGTGCAAGAGGCGGAGTTGGCTGTTCAAAAGGCACAGCTCGACTATGCCCAGGGCAAGATGGTCTATGTGCAGAGCGTGCTTGCTCTATGGACGTTATGCGGTCGTGATTTGCGCACTTTGGTGTTTGAACTTATTGGGTAGGGGGCGGTAACTTGGCACTGTGGGATCAACTAATGTGGTCGCTGCGGCACTCCCGAAAACAGCTCTTAGAGTCCTTGCTCATTGTGGTGGCGATTGCTCTGGGCGGCGGGGTAATCATCACTGTCCTGTCCATGTTTTTGTCCATTGGAGAGCAGTATCGCGGCTTTGAACAGGCGGAGCACTTTCGCCTGTTGGAACTGGTCGGCAAGAATGAAGCCCTTCGCAGGGAGGGAGCTCCATTAACCTTGTTGGATTTCGCCGCCGAGAGCGGGCGGTGGGAAGCAACGCTCGAGGAGATAGAAGAGCTGCAGGAGCATCTCCCCCCTAATATGCATGTCTATGTGGAGGCGTACTGGTCAGCTGCAACCCCCCTTCTTCCAGAAGTGGAGCAAGGGGAAGAGGAGAGTAGCGGTGGTGCCGCCTTAGGCTGGCGCTATGCCAACCACCTCTCGGTGATGGGCACGATACCCGAGTATTTCGCCTTTCGCCAGATGCCGCTGCAAACTGGCAGCTTCTTCGTGTCCGAGGACGTCAAGCAAGGTAATCGGGTGATGGTTTTGTCGGATGCTCTAGCCAAGGAACTATTCGGAGAGAGTGACCCCCTTGGCCAAGCGGTTCCCCTGGCTGTCTTTGGCACTGAAGAGACTTGGGATTACACTGTAATTGGGGTGTTTGATCCTCCACAAGGAGGCGAATCCTTTGCAGTTTTCGGACGCGACCGCACGGCCTATGCCCCTGTAACTGCCTCTCCCTACGGATCTGGCAGAGGAGACGAATCGAGTTTTTCCAATGTCTCCATTGGCCTCGATGTGGGCGTGGATATTTCTGCAGCCCTAGAACAGGTCGAAAGCGAAGCACAACTCATCTGGGGCGATCAGATCGCCTTACGCAGCTCTTTGCTTGAGTTTCAGGAGTCGCAAAAGCAAATGCAGCGCTACGCGCTCCTAATCGGAGTCTTTGCCTCCGTGGGGCTGATTATTGCGGTGATCAACATTCTCAACCTGATGTTGGCCAGGGTTCTGAAGCGTACAAAATCTATCGGACTGTCCATGGCTCTAGGCAGTTCCCGCTTCCTGGTCTTTCGGCAATTTGTGATGGAAGCGGTCAGTTTGGGCCTGATCGGCTCTATCCTGGGGATTCTTCTCTCTTTCGCCCTGGCAAAAGCGTTGCAGCAGGTACTTGGGACCGTTTTCCTGACTGGTATGGGAGGAACCAGAGTATTTTTGGGGATTGCCTTGGGGTTTGCGGTCAGCCTAGTTTTTGCAGTCTACCCAGCGTATCTTGGGTCCCGAACCAATCCAGTGGACGCTTTGCGCACGGACTGAGGGAGTGATGTTCTTGGAAGTGTTGAAGTTTACCGGGCGTGTCATGATCAAACGGCCTCTGCGTTCTCTCCTAACCATCCTGCAGATGGGGTTGGGGGTGTGGATTGTGGCCATTATCCTATCCCTGAATCTACAGGCCACGGGCAGTTTGGCTGAGGTGAATCGTACCCTAGGCAGTACATTGGCGAAGATCTCCCTGTCCCAACAGGAGGAAATACCGGGCGGCGGCATGATGATCAGCTCCGCCAGCAACTTGCGCTTGAGCGATCTCGCCAGGCTGGAAGAGAGTGAATACATCGATGCCGCTTTCATCCTCCAGAATCAGTGGGAACGTCAGATCGTAGTGGACGGTATGGCCTATGCGGTGTTAAATCCCGCGGAAGCCACAGCAGGTTATGCTCAAGGGGTGGACCTTGAGCTTGTCGAGGGTCACTTCTTCACCGATGTTGATCAGGAGCAGCGGAGCAGAGTTGTCCTCATCTCTGAAGTCATTGCTAACCAGCTCTTCCCGGGCCAGTCGGCTCTGGGGAAGAACATTTATCTAGGGGACTATGGTCAGGATCTGCTCGGTTTCGAGGTGATCGGTGTCTATAAGCAGCAATCGCCTTTCCTTGAGTTTTTCCTACCAGCAGCAAACATGATCTTTCCCCTTAATGCGTCGCAGCCAGCCTGGATGGAGCAGAACGATGGCGGTGAATACGAGCGGCTGTACCATGAGATTGTCCTGAAGGCCAAGTCGGGCAAGGCCTATGAAGCGGTGGCCGATGCCCAGGTCCTGCTGGCCGATCGTACTTTGGATGCCATGGAGGTTCGAGGAGAGTATTTTCTCGATTCCACACGGTACTTCAGTGAACAGATTCGAACGATCACCCTCTTTTTGGGTGCCTTTGCCTTTGTTTCCATCCTGATTAGCGCCATCGGCATTTTGAGCATCATGCTCGTCAGTGTCGTGGAGCGAACGAAGGAAATAGGTTTGAGAAAAGCATTAGGAGCCTCTAAGGCTATGATCGTTTGGCAGATCTTAAATGAATCCCTTGTTTTTTCTATTCTGGGTTCCTTACTAGGCCTCTTTGCAGCCTACTTGACTGCTGACCGTCTCATTCATCTGCTGGTGCAGGAGATCGTCTACCCTCGATTGACAAGCCTAGGTGGCCTAAATCCTCTAGCAGCCGTGCTCTCCTTTGGCGTAGCGGTCCTTATGGGTCAGGTCTTTGGGTTCTATCCGGCCTGGCAGGCGGCGAAGATGACCCCTGTGGATGCCCTCAAGGACAGCTAGTAGCGAGTCCCATCCTTTGACATACAGTATTAATTCCACTATACTGATTCTGAAACCATCATAGTTGCTAGATTTCGTGGGAAGGGGCTGCAAGTGAAACCGTTACTTTCTCTCGTGGATATAAATA
>DUPN01000070.1 GCA_012838305.1 Bacillota bacterium
CCAAATATGAGGACGTTGCTGTCGCGAGTTAAGGCAAAAAAGAAGCGCTGCTCCCCACTTCATCAGTGGTTCTGCAACGCTTCCTTCGTCGTAATTATCAGTTTCAATCCTTGCTCTGCAGCTCTTCATAGCGGGCTAGAGCATGCTGGGCCTGATCGTGCAGGCCCTGGGCCTCGTAACTGAGGGCTAAGTAGTGCAGCATAGCTGTGGAACGCGGTGCCTGGACCTGGGCTCTCTCCAGGGCTGCAATGGCCTCTTCGTATTCTTCCAGGAAAAAGAGTGCTTTTCCTAGCCCCAGGCGGGCATCGAAATAGTCGCCGGCATCAGTTAAGGCCTTCTCAAAGGCCTCTTTGGCTTGGGTGTAGTCCCCCTGTTCCAAGGCAGCGTTGCCTAGACCTACGTAGGCCTGGGCAAAGATCTCCCCTTCCCCCGCTCCTGCCACCGTCCGTTCATAACTGCGCTTGGCATCCTCCAGGCGGCCCATTTCTGCGTACATGTCACCCACAAAGGAGTAGATCCACACGGCCTCAGGATGCTGCTGGGCAAATTCCAGGTAATATCCCAGGGCTGTGCCGGGGCGATCGAGGTATTGGTAGATCAGGCCTAACATCAGATTTGCCTCTCCGGAGGTGAGGGTTTCACGGGCCGCTTTTTCGAACTCGGTGATGGCCATACCCACAGGATTCACACTGGGAAAGCTTTCTTCCAGGCGAATGGCGTGGTATAAGAGGGACTGAAAGCCGTTATCCAGGTACTCCGATTGCGGATTGGCCTGCACGAAGGCGGCGCCAAAGATAATCATAAACAGAATGAGGGCCCATGCCCTATGTTTTCTCATAGCATCCAACTCCTATCACTCCCCCATAATTCTTCACATCTTAGCTGAACCCTCCTTAGTTGTGAGTGGGAAAATTAGATGATACAATGGAAAAAACGAGGTGGTCCCATGCCCTTAGATGGCCTAACCCTAAGTGTACTAGTAAAGGAACTCGACGCGTCCCTGCGAAATGGCCGCGTGCTCAAGATTTACCAACCCGACGAAACCACCATCACTTTACATTTCCGGCATCCGGGAAGAACAAACGTTTTGCTGATTGCAGCCGATGCCCTTTATCCTCGCTTGCATACTATCGAAGAGCAGCCGCACAATCCCTTGCATCCTCCGGCTTTTTGTATGCTGCTCCGGAAGTATCTGGAACCGAGTCGTCTCTTGGCCCTGGAGCAGCAGGGCTTCGATCGACTGGTCCATCTGCGTTTTGAGGCTGTGAATCCCACAGGTCAGCTCATGGAGCTCACCTTAGTCCTGGAGCTAATGGGACGGCAGAGCAACCTTTACCTTCTCGACCAGGACGGGCTTCTTTTGGATGCCCTCAAACGCTTTCCAGAAAGGGGAATCGTGCCTGGAAAACCCTACCAGCCCCCTTTCGATCAGGGCAAAACCGAGCCGGGCCGCCTGGCGCCTTTGGATTTTGCCGATCAGATTCGCCTTTTGCCCGCACCCACACCAATCTGGAGGTGGATGGCCCAGACCTTCCAAGGGTTTAGTAAGGTGGCCGCCCAGGAGGTTGTGCGCAGGGCGGGCTTGGATCCCCACGTCAGTCGCAGCATGGTAGAGGAAGCAGACTGGATCAACTTGCACGACGCTCTGAACCAGCTTCTGCAGGAGCTGGAGCGCGGCGGAACCCCCACCTGGTATCCTGACGAGCCCGAAGATTTCGCCGCCTATACCTTGACGGGGCGTTATGGTGCGTCCTTTGCAAGTACCGACCAGTTGATCCGCCGGGTTTTGGGGGAAAAACAAAGGGAGAAAACCCTAGATACCCTGAAAGGTGCTTTGCGCAAGGGCATCGCCCGCCACCGCAAGCGGGTAGAAAAGAAGCTTGCCCTGCAACAGGCTGAGCTGCAGCAGGCGGACGAAGCCCACCTCTATCGGCACCAGGGAGAGCTGCTCACAGCCAGTTTCCATTTGCTGCAGCAGGGGGCCAGCGCTTGCCAGGTCCCCGATTACACCCAGGAGGGTTCTCCTTTGGTCACCATTGAGCTTGATCCCCGCCTCTCCCCGAGCGCCAATATCCAAAGGATCTTTAAGCGTTACGCTAAAGCGAAGGCGAGCCAAACCCATACCCGTGAACAGCTACATAAAACGAAGTTGGAACGAAGGTATTTAGAGGATGTTCTCTTGCAGATCGATCTGGCGGACAATGAAAGGATCCTGAAAGAAATTGAAGGAGAACTGCAGAATGCGGGCTATCTAAAACGCAGGGAAAAGCGGCCGTCTGCAAAGAAGGCCAAAGTGGTATCTGGACCCGAACGCTACCTCTCGGCGGATGGCATTCCCATTTTGGTGGGTCGTAACAATCTACAAAACGACCAACTGACCTTTCGTTTCACAGGACCGAACCACCTCTGGCTCCATGCCAGAAACATCCCGGGAAGCCATGTGTCCATCCTATCCGCTGGGGAGATTCCCCGGGACACTCTGCTCCAGGCCGCTCAGCTTGCGGCGTTCTTTTCCCAAAGCAGACACTCTCCTAAGGTCGAAGTGGATTATACGTTGCGCAAGCATGTGCGGAAGCCCAAGGGGGCCCAACCCGGCTTTGTCCACTATGATCGGGCCAAAACCTTAGTGGTGGATCCCACCGACTTTGTCTGGCCTTTAAAGCAGGAATAAAAAACAAGAAGCAGGCGAGTTCCCTTCTGCGCCTGCCCCCTGTTATGGGATGAAGAAAATAGAGGGCCTGCGTAATCAGGGCCTTTATTTTCTTTAATCGAAGTATTTCTGCCTGAATGGGCAAAATCCTCCTTGTATGATCCCATTCTTTGCAGTTTTCGCATCTTTATACAAAAAGAATAAAGCATAGCTCCCAGGTCATACTAATACATAGGCAAAGACCCAAAGGAGGATTGTTGATCATGGCTGATGAGAATCAAGGAGCTTTGGCTAGCAAGGGAGCGGTACGTAACTGGACAGAAGAGGAAAAGGATGTGGTTTGGGAACAAGCACTTCTGGCCAAACGAGACGGCTTACCTCTCACCGAGGCCTTTCGGCGCAGCTCTAAACTGCTTCCCCATCGTTCCGATGCCGCTATTGGTATGCTTTATTACAATGTCCTGCGGAAAGAGCGGGAAGAACCCGCTATCCCCCCCGCCAAAAAGGTGCGTTCGGAGTTTACAGTGGATCCAAAGCTGCTGGAAGCATTTCAAGGTCTACCCGAGTACATGCAGGAGCTCACTGGCCGGATTGAGGGCCTAGAGGAGCGGATTAGGGAGCCCGATCCCCTCGCCATTTTACGGGCTTTGGGACAAATCGCCGCAAAACTGGACCACAAGGATGAGCAAGGAGCCCAAGTGGCGGAACTAAAGGAAGAGATCCAGGAACTAAAAAAGGCCAACCAGAAGCTGCAAGATGACCTAAAACAGCTAAAAGAGGCCTATGATGACGCCCTGGGCATCTACGACATGTTTACAAATATGGCATCCATTTCGCAAATTATGAGCCTGGGGGACTTCAAACAGCAGATGAAAACCACCCTGGATAAATGGGGCAATGTCCTCGATATCACCTTTGCCAGAAGCGTCTAAAGGTCAGGAGTTTCGCTCCTGACCTCGCCTCTCTAGGCCCCCTCTTCGCCTTGGAAATCCTCTTTGTATTGCAGTAAAAACAGGTTGTAATAGAGACCTTTCTGGGCCAGCAGTTCCTGGTGGGTACCTTGCTCCCGCAGGATTCCTTTATGGAGCACAATGATGCTGTCCGCATCCTGGATGGTGGACAAGCGATGGGCCACCACCAGACTGGTTCTTCCTGCCATCAGCTTGGGTAAGGCATCTTGGATCAGCAATTCTGTTTCGGTATCAATATTGGCGGTGGCCTCATCCAAAATCAAGATGGCCGGATCGTAAGCTAGGGCTCTGGCAAAGGCGATCAGCTGCCTCTGCCCCGCCGATAGGGTGGAGCCCCTTTCCGTCACTGGCTCTTGGTACTTCCTGGGCAGCGTATCGATGAACTGGTGGGCGTTGACGTATCTGGCCACGCTTTCCACCCGCTCGGGGGTGATCGCAGGCTGATGCAGCCGGATGTTCTCCCCAATCGTTCCGGAGAACATAAAGACATCTTGCATCACCAGGCCCACATTACGCCGAAGCTCCTCTTTGCTCAGCTCTTTAATATCCTGTCCGTCAATGAGGATCTGTCCCTTTTGAACGTCATAAAAGCGGGAGAGCAGATTCATGATAGTGGATTTGCCTGCTCCTGTAGCCCCCACAAAAGCCACCGTTTCACCTGGTTCCACCGTGAAGGAGACATCCTTGAGCACCCACTCTTCCCCCACATAAGCAAACCAGACATTCTTAAATTCGATCTGTCCCCGAACCTCACCCATGGGGCGGGGATGGGGTATTTCGGCAATGGCCGGCTCTTCATCGAGGATCAGGAAGATGCGTTCGGCCGAAGCCATGGAGGCCTGCATGATATTGTACTTCTCTGTGAGATCGTTAATGGGCCTAAAGAAGAGCTCTAGGTAATTGATGAAGGCAAAGAGCACACCGAACTGGATCCTGCCTTGGATCAAGCTCCCTCCTCCAACCCACATTAAAATGGCCAGGGCCAGAGCATAGACAAGTTCAATGGAGGGGCGGAAAATGGCAAAAATCTTAAGTTCCCCCATGCTGGCCCGGTAATGATCGGAGTTGACTTGATCAAATTCTTTGTACTTGCGCTTCTCTTGGCGAAAAATCTGCACCAGACGCATGCCGGAGATGTTTTCCGCAAAGTTGGCATTAATCCGGGCTAAACGCACCCTGGTTTCTCGATACGCCTGCCGAGCCTTAATCCGAAAGACCGCTGTGATCACTGCAATGAGGGGCAAGGTAGCCAGGGAGACCAAGGCCAAACGCACATTAAGCTGGAACATGACCACAACAATCCCCAAAATCATGAAGATATCTTTAAACAGATTGACCAGGACCGCCGTATACATCTCATGCAGGTTCTGGGTATCATTGGTCACCCTTGTCACCAGGCGGCCCACGGGGTTGCCGTCAAAAAAGACCAAGGCTAGGCTTTGCATATGGGCGAAAAGCTTCTGGCGAATATCAAATACAATGCGTTGACCTGTGTATTGCAGCAGATAGGCCTGAATGTAATTGAGGATAAAACCAAGGGACATGATCACCAACAGCAGGACTCCCAGACGCACGATGGCCCCCCGATCATAGTCCCGGAGCAGCTGTACTTCCTCTGGGGCGAGGGTCAAGATGCGATCGTCGGCCCCGCTTTCCAGGGTGTGTTCCCCGTCTTTGCGGACGAGTTCAAAGCGGCGTCCCGCATGACCCGCCTCCAGTCGCTTCTCCCTCACCAGCCGGTACCCCTGGATTGTGACCAGGGACGCATCCTCCACCTCAGGGCCTACCTCCACATAGGAGATGTTTGACCCGAGGATGTGATCATCGATGGCTATCTTGATCAAGTACGGACGGGCTAAGTCCGTAGCCGCGATCACCAAAAGCAGGATCACGCAGAGGGCGATCAGGGTCCAATAAGGTGTAGCATATTTCAATAAACGCCGCATCAGGCGGCCATCATACGCTTTACCCAGGGCTTGTTCTTCTTGAAAATGGTCCAAATCTATCACCTACCTTACTCCGGTTAGCTTACACTCTCAATTCGCTCTTCCAGAAGCTGTTTCTGGTACATCTCTTTGTACAAACCATCCACCTGAACCAGTTCATCATGGGTGCCCCTTTGGCTAATCTGCCCCTCTTCCAGCACCAAGATCTGATCGGCCGACTTTAAGGTGGAAATGCGATGGGACACGATGATCACGGTCTTGCCAGGGAAGACACGGCGCAGGTTGGTCAAAATGGCTTCTTCCGTTTCGGTATCCACCGCGGAGAGGCTGTCGTCCATAATCAGGATCTGGGGCTCCTTGATCAAAGCCCGGGCAATGGCGATGCGCTGCTTCTGTCCTCCAGAAAGGGTGACACCCCGTTCACCTACGACGGTGTCAAACTGCTGGGGAAATTCCACAATATTGTCGTAGACCTGGGCGATCTTGGCATACTCGATTACCTGACCCAGATCGCCTCCTGTGGAGGCAAAGTCAATGTTCTCCCGGATAGTTGCAGAGAAAAGGAAGCTGTCCTGGGGAACGTAGCCAATACTGTCCCGCAGCACTTCCAGGGAGATTTGATCAATGTCCACGCCGTCCAATTTGAGCATGCCCGGCTGCACATTGTAGAGGCGCAGCAGTAAATTGAGCAGCGTTGTCTTGCCCGACCCGGTTCGGCCGAGAATGCCTACTACCTGGCCTGGTTCGATCTCAGCGCTGATACCCTTAAGAACAGGCTTGGACGCGGTGGGATAGCTAAAGCTGAGATCGCAAAACTCGATCTTCCCCTCCAGTTTGGCTAGGGCTCCGTCCTGGCCGGGATCGACAATGTCAGAACGTTGATGGAAAATGTCATTGAGGCGATCCATGGACGCTTTACCCCGCTGGATCATGTTCATCACCCAGCCAATGGCCATTACAGGCCAGGTGAGCATGCCTAAATAGCTGTTAAAGGCAATAAAGTCGCCGATGGTGATGGCTCCGTCCAAAACTAAAATCCCGCCGTAGCCCAGCACAATGATGAAGCTCAGGCCAGCCAAGTAGCCCACCAGCGGATGAAAGAGGGCGTGTACCCGCACCAGGTCCATGTTCTTGACCACGTTATATTCATTCACATCCCGGAAGCGTTCTTCTTCACTTCGCTCCCTGGCAAAACCCTTGATCACGCGGATGCCAGCGAAGTTCTCCTGCGCTTGTTCTGTGAGCCGGGAAAAGGCCTCTTGCACTCGGCGGAAGCGGCGATGGATCAGGCGTCCAAAGCCGAAGCTCACCAAGAGCATGATCGGCAAAGGCAGTAAAGCCACCAGGGTCAAACTGAGGCTGATCGTCCTGGACATCATGATTAAGATCACAGTGGTCAGAAAAAACGCGTCAACGGAACTGACAATCCCCGGTCCTAAAGCCATGCGTACGGCATGGATGTCGTTGGTGGCGTGGGCCATCAGATCCCCTGTCTTCTGATAGTTGAAGAATTCTGGCGGCAAGGTTTGGAGATGCTCAAAGAGCATATTGCGCAGTGTGTATTCCATCCTGCGGGCTGTGCCCATGATGTTGATTCTCCAGAAATAGCGGAAAAAGGCGATCAGGATGGAGAGGATGATAAAGGCGATCATCACCCGCATCAGGGCGTTCCAGGTGAGCTCACCCGATCCCACAAGGTCGGTTAGGTAACCAAGCAGCTTGGGTATGACCAATTGGGCAATGTTTGTGAGGATTAAGGCGCCAATGCCGATGATGTAATAACGCTTATGTTCGGATAGAAAGGGCCGAAGTCGAAAGAAACTTTTGATGGTGTTCACTCCCTTGCAGATCAAGGATTACTTTTCACTTAGCCTAGTCTGACGGGCATTTTCTCCTGGGCGGACTGGTAGGCGGCCAGCGCCACTTCCATGGCCTTCAGACCATCAAAACCTGTGATGCTCGGCTCTCGGTTCTCCCTGATCATGGTGACGAAATCTTGAATCAGGCCGAAGTCCATATCCTCCCCAAAGGATCGCTCGGTGATTTTACCTGCCCGATCATCATAAAGAACGAAATTCTGGGCGAAGGCATCGAGCTGGATCACGCCTTCCGTGCCCGTAATCTCTAGAGTCACATCGCCCCAGGTAGGATTGGTTCTAGGCCTGGACCAGCTGGGATCCTGGGTGATGATGATGCCTCCCTCCAGCTCCATACTGAGCAGGCCGCAGTCATCGATCTCGACATCCCAGAGCAGGGTGTCCACTTCAGCATACACGGAGACAAATTCTCTGTTCAAAAACCAGCGAATCAGATCCGCCACATGGACCGTATGATCCATCACCGCTCCCCCGCCAGCGGCTGTGGGATCCACAAACCACCCGCCGGGCATCTGCCCATGGTTGGTAGCGGATATGGCCAGTACCTCACCAATCGCTCCCCGATCCAGCATTGCTTTGACCTGCCTGACAGGGGTCGCGAAGCGAACCGGAAAGGCGATTTGCAGTTTGACACCTTGTTCTTGACAGATGTCGATCATGGCCTGACCGTCTTCCATGCGGGTGGCAATGGGTTTTTCGCAAAGGATGTGACACCCGTGCTTGGCGGCGAGTTCGGTCCATTCCCGGTGCTTGTTGTTCTCGGAGCAGATGATCACCCCATCGAGCTGATCTAAGAGCTCAGATGGATCCGCGAAGAACTTGGTGTTCATCTCTGCGGCACCCTGCTTTCCCCGCTCCTGATCGGGATCGTAGACGCCGACGAGCTCGCAATGGTCCAAGCTGCCTAGGGCCTTGGCATAACTATAGGCGTGCATATGGGCGAGACTGAGAAAGCCAACGTTCACAACCACAAAAATCCCTCCCTAAAGTTCAATCACTTGACCCGTACGGGCCGATTCCATTGCGGCTAGAGCTATTTCCAAAGAACCGCAGGCGTCGGTAGCGGAAACGGCGGGAGCCCGGTCTTGGCGGATAGCCTCCAGCATATCTTCGAGTTCCAAACGGTACGGGTTGACGGCCACTGCACCTATCTCGGCTCTATTCTGGGTCTTAGCAACGATAGGATCGGTCTCCCGACTGTCAAAGCGAATCAGGCCGTCTTTTCCAGCCAGTTCCAGCTTGGTATAGAACTCGCCTGGGACATTACTCCAGTTTCCTTCCACATGGGCCATCACGCCGTTTTTGAAGCGCAGCACGATCAGGGCGTGCTCCAAACGGGCCGATGTACGTCCCCGAGTACTCTTGGCATAGACCCTCTTTACATCTCCAAAAAGCCAGCGCAAGAAGTCCAGATCATGAATGGCCAGATCCAAAATGACCCCGCCGCTCAGCTCATAGTCGGCAAACCAGTCATTCCAGCCTGCGGGAAAGGGCGCCCCTCCCCGGAAGGTGCGGACCACTCCCACTTGGCCAATCTCGCCGGCCAGTACGCTTTGGTGCATTTTTTTGTAGGCCGGCGTGAAGCGGACCACATGACCGATTCCGATTTTCTTGCTGTAGGTCTTACTTATCTCCACCAGGCGCCTACCCTCTACTAAGGTTCGGGCCAAGGGCTTTTCACAGAAAATATGCTTGTCTGCCTGCACGGCGCCGAGGATCAACTCTTCATGGAGATAGGTGGGCACACAGATGTCCACGAGATCCACCTCACAGGATTGCAGCATCTCGTGCAGACTGGAGGCCGTATCAACCCCCAAGTCGTGCTGGGCCTGGGCTCTGCGGTCCCCGTCCACATCGGCCACAACCGCGAGTTCGCAGCCGGGTATCTCCCGCCAGGCCTCACTATGGATCCGGCCGATGGTACCGTAACCAATCACTCCCACACGGATCAAAACGACCACCTCACCTCAATATAATCCCTGAAGTTATTCTAGAATGCAGACTGAATCCCTGCATCCTGGGGTTCCACAAAAAAATACCCTGAAGCGCAAGCTTCAGGGTAAAGCTCAACTTAGGTCAGGCGCGGCCCCGACTCACCCTTTGTTCTAAAAGCGTCACGCCGTAATAGAGAATCACCGAGACCACAAGCAGGAGCAAGACGCTGGCCATCACCAGGGACATATTGAAGACCTGGCCTCCGTAGACGATCAAGTAGCCAAGGCCTGCTTTGGAGGCCAAGAACTCACCTACAATGGTACCTACTAGAGACAACCCTACGTTGACCTTCAAGGCCCCAATCATGGTGGGGATGCTGGCGGGAATGATCACCTTGAAGAGCACCTGATGTTTGGTTCCTCCAAAGGTTCTGACCAGCTTAATCTTGTTCGGATCCACTTCTTTGAAGCCTGTGTGCATCATCATGATGGTTACAATAATGGAGACAGAGATAGCCATCGCCACAACGGCCGTGATGGTGGTGCCCAGCCAAACCACGAAGATGGGCCCTAAGGCCACCTTCGGTATGCTGTTCAGGACAACGATATAAGGGTCCATCACTTGAGAGACAAAGGTCGACCACCATAGAAGCACTGCGATTAGGATACCGGCAGCTGTGCCCACAGAGAAGCCCAGCACCGTCTCCCACACCGTCCAGCCAAGGTGTTTCCAGAGTTGACCTTCGCTGGCCAGACGCACTGTGGCGGCCCAAACCCTCGATGGCTGTGAAAAGATAAAGGCGTTAATCCAGCCCCTAGAGGCGGCGGTCTCCCACAGCAGGAAAAATCCGATCAGCAGAAGGAATTGGGCTCCCCGGACACAAAGGGCCTGTAAGCGCCGCTGCTGCAAGTAGCGCAGATGTTCGGGAGAATAGTTGTTCCTAGGCATCTGCGTTCAACTCCTTCCAGATCGCCCCGAAGTATTCGCGGAATTGGGGAACTTCCCTTGTTTGCAGGGGCGTTAGGCCCTCGTCACACATGGAAATGGCATGGATACTGCGGATTGTGCCCGGTCTTGGGGTCATCACCACAACCCGGTTGGCCATACTGACTGCTTCTGGAATGTCGTGGGTGACCATGATCACCGTTTTCTTTCTTTCTCGCAGGATTTTGACAACTTCCTCCCCCACCGAAAGCCGGTTTTGATAGTCCAGGGCGGAAAAAGGTTCATCCAGGAGCAGCACATCGGGTTTGGTGGCCAGAGTGCGAATTAGAGCCACTCGTTGGCGCATACCGCCGCTCAGATGGGATGGGTAGTAGTGCTCGAAACCCCCAAGTCCATAGGCCTGGAGCATGTCTTTGACTTCCGCCACGGCTTGGCGGGTTCTTTCTTTGCGGATTTCCAGGCCCAAGAGGGCGTTATCCAAAATGGTGCGCCATTCGAAGAGATAATCCTGCTGGAGCATGTAGCCAACCCGTTTGCTGGTGCCCTCGACCTTTTCCCCGTCAATCGTGACCGATCCCGTTGTTGGCGATAGAAGTCCACTTACGAGGGAAAGCAAGGTGCTCTTGCCGCAGCCGCTCTGCCCGACGATGGCCACGAACTCTTGGTCCTCAACCGTGAGATTCACATCTCGCAGGGCCAGTACTTCGTCTGTTTCCGTATGATAGTTCAAGCTTACATCCTTTAACTCTACACGAGCCACATTCTTCCCCCCTGTCCCCCGCCTATTCTGCTTTAGCTTCCTCCACCACTGCTTTGGCCATCTCGTTTTCCATCAGCACCGCAAAAGGTACGAGTTCGTGCAGTTCGCCTGCCTCCATCATGATTTCCTGGAGATGCAGAAAGTGTTCTTCGGAAATCACCGGTGTGGGCGGCCAAGCATCGATGGATTGATAGAGGCCCATACTCTGGACCAA
>DUPN01000071.1 GCA_012838305.1 Bacillota bacterium
TGCTATAGCCGAAAAGTCTTTTTCACCCATCTTCAGTTCCTGTAAAACAATCCTTACAGGTTCGGGCATAAACGCTTCAGGCTGATACGGTTCCTTTTCGTCGGGAAGAACATACCTATCATCCTTATAAACATACCCTTCCCGGCGCATTAAAACATCAATTCCTCGCCAGTCCTTATAACCAAGGGCTGCTGCCAGATCCTCTCTACTCTTACCAGAATCCAAGCCCCCTAGGATTGCTTTGATCTTTTCTGCTTTACTAACCCGTTTGGTCACGAGCTTCTCCCTCCCTGCGTCTTTAATGGGGGAGCAGATGACGGAGCCACCTGCCCCCACGTTACCTAATGAACCTCATATCTTATAGAACATTAACGGCATCGAGCATACGATCCTCATTTAGATGCGTATATACTTGGGTCGTAGCGAGCTTGCTATGGCCAAGAAGACGGCCTACAACCAATATGTCGTTAGTTTCCTTGTATATCTGGGAAGCGAAGGAATGTCTCAGGGTATGAGGTGTAATCTGTTCCTCCCAGCCCAATTTACGCCTAGCATCCCGCATTTCTGCTTGAATGGTCACAGGGTGAATGCGACCTGTCTTTTCTGTTGCCAAGAGATAGTCTGAATCCACTTTCCTCTCTTCGAGATATCTGACCAAAATACTGGCAAGCACAGGGGCAATTGGAACCTTTCGGAATTTGCCACCCTTGGCATTTCTAATGCTTAGCCACCCTCCATCTTCTTGGAGGTCCACATCTTTGAGTTTCATATTTGTTGCCTCAGAAATCCTAAGTCCTGCATAATACATGAGCTCCATGGAAATCTTCACTAGATTATTGTCTACCGCATTAACCCACTCTTTCACCTGTTCTGGACTTAAAAAATGGCGTTCAGTGTCTGGTACCTTAATAGAGGGAATGGTATCGGCTAAATCGGTAGTAATGTATCCCTGCTTATAAGCCCACTTGAAGAACCCCTTGAGTGTAGCAGCAATACGCCGCCTACTAGCTGGTTTATAGTCCCGTTCTTCCTTCAAATACAGCAAAAATGCGTTAATCTCACTCCCTGTAATGTCCTTTATGCTAACAGGGCCATTGAGCCTTTCCTCTAGCCACTTCTGAAAGAACAGCAGCTCTCCTAAATAGCCATCAATCGTTCTTTGACTGCGCTCCAAGTTGTTCAAATGCGCCTTGTATTCTACCATTTCTTGATGCATGGCTTTCATTCCTTTCTGCTTGTGATTCAAGGTAATAATATATACTTGTAGTCCATGTCGCTACATGTAAACATGGTTTAGGGCGACGTGGCCCCCTTCTGGCTAGCGGAGTAAAATGGACTGCTACATTTGCAAGTAAACAATCCATTACCCATACCCACTAACAAAACTGACACATACAAGGGATACATGAGCTCGTCCCAATGGCCACTTGGTTATAGAATTCTCTAGATGGGGGCAAAGGTGGGTAACTGTTACGTCTCAAACTATATGAGTAGGAATTAGGGTGTTTGTGTCAGATTAGATTTCCACATCACAGGATCGCGGGTAAAATTAACCCGCGACTTTTTCTTACTTAATTTTACCCCGAAATTTGATACAATGTAAGCACGTCCTTCCGGGAGGTGCTTTATGCAAAGGATCTTTGACGCGGGCTGTTCGCCACAAGAGTACGCGGCCAAAGGCAAAGCCATTGAACCCCCTAGGCCGCGGATTTGTTTCGGATGTAAAATCGGCAAACCTCATAAACACGGGTTTTATTGGCGCTTCTGTCTTGATGGGCACTTTTGTTTGCGGATTGCTATTCGGCGCTATCGCTGTCCAAGATGTGGTATTACGATTTCATTTTTGCCCAGTTTCTGCATACCCAAATTTCAGCACTCGTTAGAAGTTCTCTGGAAGGTCTTACACCTTCGTCTTGAAAAAGGGCACTCGTTGCGATGGTGTCTTAAGAAACTACTGAAAAGGTTTCCGCACCTTGATTGGTTTCCACAGAGAATCAGCTTCTATGCTAAGCGGTTTTTGGATAATCTCCCCTGGCTGGAATCCCTGCTTAGGAACATATTTCCCCGACTAAGGCTTGGTTCAGATAAGAAAAAGAGGGCTAAAAAAGTGCTAGCCACCGTCCGTTTGGGATTCCACGAAATCCAAAGCCCCGCCAGGCTCTTCCATGAACAATGCCATCGCTCTTTCTTAGCGCCTCTGTGCTAATTATTCTAGCACACTGAGTGCTTTAAAGACAGGGCATTTTCAAAAAAGGTTGTCCAACACTGCTTGATACTAGGAGCCCATTCAGCTTTGAAGAATGGTGTAAGTGTCGACAATCAAGCTTGGCCGGCCGAGCCTTTTTGGGAGGCTTAGCAATGAACGAGCAAAAACGCAAAGAAATCGCTTTAAAACGGTTCGCCCTAATCAGCCCGGTGCTCAACGGATTTGAACAAAATGCGGCGGCTTATTTCCGTGCTGTCTGCGACCAACCAATTGACATGCCCCACTACGGGGTTAGGGAGTATTCACCGAAGACCATCCGCAAATGGATGAATGATTACAACCGCCACGGCTTTGAGGCCCTGAAACCAGGTTTTAGATCGGATCGGGGTAAAAGCCGCAAGATGACGCCAAAGCTGGAGGAGGCCATTGCAGAAAAGATTGAGGCCTTTCCCCGCATGAAAGGCAGCGTAATTTACGACCAGCTGGTTGAAGAAGGTAAACTGACCCCGTCCTCTCTATCCCGTTCCACGTTTTACCGTTACTTGGCTAACCAGCCTAGTCTGCAAGGCCTGGGCGGGGAAAGTGCCGCACGGACAAAACGCTTCGCCTACAAGTTCATTAATGAATTGTGGCAGGCTGATGTGATGCATGGGCCCCGTATCAGAGACGGGCGCAGAAAGCGGGACACTTATTTAATCTGTTTTTTGGACGATGCCTCAAGACTTATTCCCTACAGCGGGTTTGCTTTCAAGCAAGATTTTCTAACCCTAAGGCATTTCCTTAAAGAGGCCGTTCAGCGCCGTGGAAAACCAAAGATGCTTTACACAGACAACGCGAAAATCTATCGAACCCAGCAACTGGCGTTAATTTGTGCCGGGTTCGGCTGCTCGGTGGTGCACGCCCGTCCCTACCACGCGGCGGGCAAGGGCAAGCAAGAAAGATTCTTTGGGACAGTCAGGACCAGGTTTTTAAGCACAATCAGCACAGAGATCAGTTTAGATGAATTGAATGAAAGTTACTGGAAGTGGCTGGATGAAGACTATCACCGTAAAGAGCACAGTTCCTTGGGCAAAAGCCCTTTAGATTTTTTTATGGCCCAGGCTGACCGTATAGAGCACATCGGGGATCCAGCAGTAGTTGATGCTGTGTTTTTACTGCGCAGCACAAGAAAGGTGCGTTCTAACGCCACCCTGCGGATTAACAATGTCATCTATGAAACGGACTATTCCTTGATCGGATCGACAGTTGAAGTTCGCTATGAACCGGAATGGGTTGGGCAGGCCCATCGTAAACTGCCCCTTTACATAGATGGCACCCATGTGGGTGATGCCGAATTCGTTCACCTACACGACAACGCCATCAAGCGCAGACCCCAGGAGAAGACCACGGCCAAGCCCCGGTCAGAGGACGAACCGGAAGAGCAATCCTCACAAGTTTCGTACACACGGGCCGTGAAGGGGGATGAACGCTAGTGCGGTTTCTACAATTCTTTGGGTTGAAGTTCAATCCGTTTCGCAAAGAGGTCCCCATTGAACACTTATTTGCCAGTAGTGCCGGAACAGAGTTGCGCTCTCGATTAGAATATCTGGAAGCAACAAGAGGCATTGGCCTGGTGATCGGAGAGCCCGGGGTAGGCAAGACCACGGCACTTCGAGCATATCTAAAGGGGCTAAATCCCGCTTCCTACCACATTTGCTATTTCGCCTTGTCCACCTTGAACGTTCGTGAGTTTCTAAACGGTTTAGCAGTGGAATTAGGGGAGGCCCCCGCTTTTCAAAGGGTCAGGACAATTCACCTTATTCAACAGGCCATTCAGGCAATGTTTCACGAGAGAAAGACCACTCCGGTAATTGTCCTCGATGAAATGCATTTAGCCTCCAATGCCGTTTTCAACGAACTACGCCTGATTCTTAACTTTGAAATGGATTCACACAACCCTTACATTCTGATTTTGGCGGCCCAACCACCAATCCGTACGATACTAAATCTCAATTCCCATTTACCCTTGCGGCAGCGGATTGCGGTTAGTTGTGCCTTACAAGGCTTGCAAGAAGCAGAGGTGGATAACTATCTTTCCACCAGACTAGCGTTTGCCGGAAGCAGTGATCGGATCTTTCAAACGCAATCAATCTCAGCTATTTATTCAATCAGCAGTGGTCTTCCGCGGGTGGTAAACAGTTTGGCAACAAACTGCCTCATCTACGCCTGCCAACAAGGGGAAAGATACGTGGATGAAGAATGTGTTTATCAGGCCGCCAACGAACTGAAAATTTAGTAGTTGTCCGTTTCCGGCCATCTTGAGATCCCTCAGGATGGCCTTTTTAAACTACGCGGGCTAAACTATTTCGAGAAAGATTCTCTAGTGCCCCGATTAAAGTGAGAACGGCCCCCTTCGGTGCACCACAATCCACCCCAAA
>DUPN01000072.1 GCA_012838305.1 Bacillota bacterium
CGCTGTGGCATACCAAGGTGTTCGCAGCAGGACTGCGGGAAAATCTGTGTAAAAGTGCGTGACCTGACCGGTGCTATCCCTTGCGGGGTAGAGCAGCGCCTGCCCATCTAGGCTGCGGAAGAGGCCCCTTACTTGCGCCGCCCTTTACACTACATCACCGGAAGGCGTCAGAGGTTTTGTTTCCTGTGGAAAATAGCGATCCATGAAAGCCTGCAAAACAGAGGAGCGCACCTCACTGGCCTGGGCACCATTGAAGGACATAAGAAAACTCCCGTAATTTGAGTAAGAACTAATCTGGCCGGGAGGAAAAACCCTGGCAGGAAGAGCCTCTGCTACGTAGGCACTAAGTGGCTGGAGTTGTTCTTCCGTAAGCACAAATAATCCGATATTCTGATCCTCAAACCCTGCTGTATGGGATATTAAGTACTGCAGAGTAATGGGTTCTGCAAGAGTCCCATCCCAGGGGGAGCGGGGTATCTCAAAGTAGATCTTCAAGAAAGCGTTCAACCTCTTCGGCCAGACGTCTCGATTCCAGATGATGCAGATAGTGACCGGCGTCTAGCTGGATAAAGCGGCCTCTCTCCAATTGTTCAGTATAGTCTTTGAGCAGATCACTCCAATTTGGCACACCAAGGTCCTTGCCATCCGAGCTAAAGAAAAGCATGGGTACCGTCTGAGGGACACCACTTTGCTGTACAAGTTCGGCGTTGGCCTTGACCTCTTTCAGTTCCTCCATCATGTTGCCAGTAAGGGTCCGGCGATGCAGGAGCTGCCGATACAAAGTTTTGTCCTCCTCTGTAAGAGCCCCTGATGACATCAGATCTGGACTGTCTGCCAGTCCTGGCACGAGTCTAACAAATCCTGCAGACGCTATCCAAGACAGGATTCGCAAAACAAAGACCGGTGGCACCTGCAGATAATCATAGACTTCTGGGATGGCTGGATCGAGACCAATGATGGCAGTCACTTCCTGGGGAAAGTGCTGCGCCCAGTGGATGGCCTCCAAAGCAGACATGGAGTGGGGCACTAATACATAGGGCGGGATTTCGCCAGCAGAAGCCAGAGCCTGTCGGGTATCGGCTAGAATACGGCCAATGTCCCGAGGCACCTGAGCAAGATCACTAAAGCCGTAGCCGGCCCTTTCCACAACGACAATGCGATACTGTGGGGACAGTTTGGACCACAATGGTTTAAAGTCCAAGGTGGGGGCACTTGTTCCTGACCCAGCCATAAACACCAGAGTTTTTGGACCTTCACCAACACCATACACGTGCATTTTGTAGCCGTTTACCTCGACCATTGTTCCAGGAGCGCTTGTTTGCTGAACCTCGTTCCCTGTTCTAATCTTGTGGTTCAGAGTGGAGAATAACAGAAATACCAGGGTAAGGACGAGGAGTCCTAAGGCCAGCAGTTTAAGAAATTTCATTTTGTCGACCACTACCTTCCTAGATCCGCTAGAAATCAGGCCATTCTGACACAGCGATGCTTCCATTGGACGTTTCGATAGCAATTGCGGATGGAGCCAGGGTGAAGGCAGCAATTCCAGCAAGACCCCAGTTGCCCCACAGAATCTTTTCCATGCCCACGGAGGGAAAGGCCCGCCACCTGGCCCAGTCTCTGAGCAGGTAAGCTATGAATGGCCAGCTTCTTTGACTGTTGGTCAGGATAACGAGTCCATCACCTGTTGTTGGAACCGCTTGAAAATGTGTTATAATACCGCTGCCTTGACCGCCGTGGGAAACGGAAAGCACACCGTTTGGCAGTGTCTCCAGATAATGCCCGCAGCCGTAGGCGTCAAACAAGGCCATAAACGCCGTTCTTGTCACTTCTGGGCGTATGCATGAGATTGATACTATCTTTGCTTAACGCCGGATTCTCGCCCATACTCGCCAGCAAAAACCGTGCTATATCTTGCGCACTGGCAAACAGTCCGCCTGAGGCCTGCTCTGGATAGAGGTAGATCGGTACGGGCTTGCCATCCACAGCGGATCCTTCCCTTCACTGCACGCTAGCGGTTCCTACGGCCACGAGCAGGAAAAAGGGCAGCGACAGGAGGGCAAACCAAAACCACCTTCTGCAACCAGTACTTCTTTTCAGAGAGCAAATCCCCTCTATCTTTAGGCTATGCGGGTCGTCAGTTCAAATTTCCGTACCGAGGCTATCACCGCTAAAAGACATTTCTGCTCCGAACAAGGGCGAGATGAAGGAGTGCACTGATTCCCAAATGGTATTCCCTGCAGTTTCTGTGTACGGGAATTTTTTTGCTGCGAGCGTCGATATCTCTGCGCATGGCAACGAGGATAAGCAGTTTATTGTATCATCCGTGTTAGAGCGTTTATAGAAAAGAAAGGATATATGTGAATTGTGTTGAAGTAATTAACACAGAGTAAAGATCCAAAGAGGTGGTGGGCAGAGGGTTTTCTGACCGGGGATGCGCAGAGGCATTCCGAAAAATTACATGAGGAGGACGAAACAAATGAGAAAGAAGCTTTCTGTATTGTTGATCATGGTTATGGCTATGGTAGCCGCGTCAGGCCTAGTGTTTGCTGAAGACGTTACCATTACCGTGTGGTGTTGGGACCCGGCCTTTAACATCTTTGCCATGGAAGAGGCCGCCAAGATCTATGCGGAAACCGCTCCAAATGTGACAATTAACATTGTGGAGACACCATGGGATGATGTGCAAACCAAACTGACTACAGCTGTCATGGCAGGTCAAATGGGAACATTACCGGACATTCTGTTGATGCAAGATAACGCAACGACAAAGAATATCACCAACTTCCCAGGAACTTTTGCCGATCTAACGGATTCGGGCATTGATTTCAGTCTCTTTGCCGATTACAAGGTGGCCTTGGGAACGGTCGATGGCCGGGTCTATGCGGTTCCCTTTGACAATGGTACAGCCATCAATGCGGTGCGGGTTGATCTTCTGGAGGAAGCAGGATACACCCTGGCCGACCTGACGGATATTACCTGGTCAGAATATATGGAAATTGGTAAAGATGTAGTCGCCAAAACGAATCTGCCCATGATGTCCACTGTCGCTGACAGTCCGGATCATATTATGTTGTGCCTGCAAAGCGCAGGGGTCTGGATGTTTGATCACAATGGCGACGTATTCATCGCGGATAATGAAGTGCTGCGTGAGGTAATTGAGGTTTATGTGGAATTGGTCAAGAGCGGGATTGTGATCCAAGTTAATGACTGGGAGCAATATATTGCCACACTGAACAGGGGTACTGTATCTGGCACAATGAATGGCTGCTGGATTATTGGGTCCATCGTTGGACAGCCCGAGCAAGCAGGTCTCTGGGGCATTACAAATGTTCCCTGCCTTGACAGGGCCCCCAATGCCTCCAACTACAGTAACCAAGGCGGCTCAAGCTGGATGGTTCTCGAGAGCTCTCCCAACAAAGAAGTAGCTATCGACTTTTTGAAGCACACCTTTGCTGGCAGTGTAGAGCTGTATGAGACAATTCTGCCCTCATCGGGAGCCTTGGCCACATACTTGCCAGCAGGCGACAGCGATGTTTATGGTGAGCCCCACGCGTTCTTTGGCGGACAGAGGATTTACGCAGACATCACGGAATTCGCCTCCAAAGTGCCCATGGTGAACTATGGTGTATACAATTACGAGGCACGGGATGCTCTGGCTACGGCCATTGGGCAGATCCTGGCTGGCCGGGACATTGATTCTGCACTTAGGGAAGCTGAAGATACCGTTTCCTTCTTAATGGGTCCATAAAACGAACCCGATTTGAAGTCCTGCTGCAAGACAGGGGAAAATGCCTGTCTTGCAGCCTATGATTTCTCGGCGGATGCGAAGGAGGGAATAGCTTGAACAATGTTATGCGCCTGAAGACAAAGCAGAGTTTAGTGGGATGGGTCTTTGTGCTGCCCGCATCGGTTCTGATCGCCGTTTTCTACTTTTACCCCATCATC
>DUPN01000073.1 GCA_012838305.1 Bacillota bacterium
GGAATCCTTTACGTGGAGCCGATTTTAGCGTGGAAAACCCAAGAAAAATAGGTTCGTTCACAAAGTAATCGACAATATCACCAATTCTCCTGCGTGCATTCGTCTTCCCATGTTTTTGAGACAACTACTGATGCCAGGGGGGATAAGGACGAGCGTCGAGCTCACTTATTCCCCCTAATCCAACTGTCCCATGTTTGAATTCGGACAAGCAAACAAGCCAGAGGGAGGGATGACCTTGCCGATTCTTCGACGATTGGTCCAATGGCCGCAGTTCCCCTATTTTGTCGTAGTCACCTGTACTCTATTGGTTGCGCGGTTTTTTCTGCCTAATTTGAGCAGGCAGACATTGAATATCTCTTACGCCATGCTTTTTATTATGATCCTTGTGTCCTCTTGTGCAGCATCTTTCTTAAGCGTCAAGGCTAATGCAGAAGCAGCGCACTTCCTTGGCTTTTTGGCGATGATTGGCTCGGTTTTTCTGCAATCATCGAATTCCCAGGTCTCTTTGGCGCTGCTGATCTTGGGAAGCGGCCTTCTGTCCAATGTGGGACAGACGACTGCGAACGCGAAGTGCTCTAAGTCGCCAAAACCCAAAGAAAGGGATCGAGCTCCGCAATTCTCCACCTTCCTGTAGGCCGGGCCGTCTCTTCCCGGCTATTTCCCTATTTTGCTGTGCCCCCGGGCACAGTTTTTTTATGGACAAGGCCAGCTAGAGTGCAAAATGGCTTGCTTGTGTAACAATCCAGAATATGGTACCATGGAGGGGATCACGGTAGAACGGAGAGTGGATATGCAAATCGGAGTGAGCTCGTATAGTTATAGCCAGAGTCCCCTGGACATCTTTGAGGTGATCAAAGAAGCGAAAGCGATGGGTTTTGATGTCATCGAATTTGCAGGTTTTCCCCATCTCCCTGCGGGGGAAACAGCCCTTTCTTTCGCACCCAGCGTGCGGGCAGCCTGTGATGAAGCGGGTATCAACGTTGCTAACTACACCATTTGGGCCGATTTCCTCAATGGTTCAAATGGAAATCTAGAGGTAGAAATTGAACGCGTTAAAGACGAAGTGCGGGTGGCCCAGATCCTGGGTGCTCCTGCTATGCGCCATGATTCCGCCTGGGGTTGGCCCAAAACCAAAACAGGGGCTAGGGGCTTTGATGATGCCCTGCCCATCCTGATCAAGGGATGCAGAGCGATTACAGAGTTCGGTGCTGAGCTTGGCATCAAGACCATGGTGGAAAACCACGGATTCTTCTGTCAGGACAGCGATCGGGTGGAGAAGCTCGTCAATGGTGTGAATCATCCCAATTTTGGTCTGCTCTTGGATATGGGGAATTTCCTGGTTGTAGATGAAGATCCCGCTAAAGCTGTGGGACGTTTGATGCCTTACACTTTTCACGTTCATGCTAAGGACTTTCATGTGAAGTCAGGGAATGAGCCCAGTCCTGGCCAGGGCTGGTTTATGAGTCGCAGCGGCAATTACCTCCGGGGCGCCGTCTTGGGGCATGGGAATGTACCCATTTTGCAGGTGCTTAGAGTTATGAAGAATGCTAACTACGCAGGCGTTCTATCCATCGAATTTGAAGGAATGGAGGACCCTCTTCGGGCGATCCCCATCGGTTTGGAGAATCTGAAGCGCTATATGGACATGGTCTAGTGGTATTTTCCCTCCGCCTTGAGATACACTAAGGAAAAATACGCGGGGAGAATCGCAGTGCCTAACAAACAACGATGCATTGACACCCTCAACGAGCTGCTTAAAGGCGAGCTGATGGCGATGGAGATTTACGCCGAAACAGATGATATCCAAGGCGACCAACAGGTTATGGGTATGCTGGATCAGTTTGCCCGCGATCACAAGGAACATGCTCAGCTCCTGGCTGACCGCATCCGTGAACTAGGGGGAACCCCCGTGACAGGTACAGGTATGGCGGGAGCCATGGTGGGTCTTGCGTCCAAGATCAACGCACTGAGGGGACCGGCTCATCTGCTGAAGCAGCTTTATGACGGAGAGGATAAAGGTATTCATGCCTATGAAGATCGCATAGATGAGCTCGATCCCCGCAGCCAGAACTTGGTTCAGGGCATCATGAGCGCAGATCATGACCATTTAAAGTTCTTCAAAGCGAGAATGGAATCGGAGAAAGACGAGCACTGACCGGCAGAGTATTACTCGGAGGCCCGCGAAGGGCTCTCTTTTTTCCCTTGACATTGACGTAACGTTAAGGTTTATGCTAAGTATGGAGGTGGTTTCATGGAGTATACGGTCAAGCAATTGGGCGATCTAGCCGGGGTGAGCGGCCGCACCCTGCGCTACTATGATCAGATCGATCTGCTCAAGCCAAGCACAATCAATCAGTCGGGCTACCGGATCTACGGGCCGAAAGAAGTAAGTCGCTTGCAGCAGATACTGCTCTTTCGAGAGTTGGGCCTGGACTTGTGCACCATTAAAAGGGTGTTGGATTCTCCCAGCTTCAACGAGAGACAGGCCCTGATCGAGCACCGTGAAGCGCTTCTACAAAAAAGAGGGCAGCTGAATCTGTTGATCCAAAACGTGGAACAGACTCTTGCTGCACTTGAAGGGGGAAGACCTATGGCAGATCAAGACAAGTTTGTTGGTTTCAAGGAGAAGTTAGTTCGGGAAAACGAGGAGAAATACGGTAGGGAGATTCGGGAGAAATACGGTGATCAGATTGTTGATGCCTCCAATGCCAAACTCTTGGGTGCCACCGAAGCGGACCTGTCTGAGGTAGAACAGTTAGCAGAGGAGATTATCGCATCTCTGAAGGTTGCAGTGGGCAAAGAGAAGCCCGACGGTGAGGAAGGCCAGAGAATCGCCGAGCTGCACCGTAAATGGCTGAGCTTCTACTGGAAAGATTATTCGAAAGAGGCCCATGCAGGAGTGGCTGAGATGTATGTGGCCGATGAGAGGTTTACGGCCTATTACGACCAGTACAAAGAAGGCGCAGCTAAGTTTCTCCGGGATGCCATTGTAGCTTACACGCAATAGATGAGCGAAGAAAAGCCAATCTAGCCTCCGGTTTGATTGGCTTTTTTCTGCTGCCATCAATCAGCACCTCTTTGTAGGGAAACGGCCGTCGATACAAAATGGAAGGAGGAGCAGTCCTAAGTCAACTGCACTTATTTTTTTCCAGCAGATCTGTTCTCTCGGGGTTTTTGAAACCATCGTCTAACCCCGCTTGGAAACGAGTGCTAGTCCTCCCTGGGGTGGATAGGAGCACACTTTGGTATTGGTAGAAAGGATTATTTCTCCTTCGTATCCAATAGTATCTGTATAGCCTGATGAAAGGAGGCTCTTTTTTGCACACGGAAGTACATCTGGGAATTGACGTGGGTTCTACCACCGCCAAGGCGGTAATCTTGGACGAGAAACTCAACGTCATTTTCTCCAAATACCAGCGGCATTACTCTGATATCAAGGAGTCTGTTGTGAGCCTCATCACACAGGCTTATGAAGAGTTTCGGGATCATCACATCACATTGAACATAACTGGATCGGGCGGTATGGCCGTTGCCGAACACCTCGACGTGGGGTTTGTGCAGGAAGTGATCGCGGGAACCAAAGCGATTCAGACCTTTTTTCCTGAAACCGATGTGGTGATCGAGCTTGGCGGTGAGGATGCCAAGATCACCTTTTTTCAGGATGGAATTGAGCAGCGCATGAACGGTATTTGTGCGGGAGGCACCGGGTCTTTCATCGATCAAATGGCGGTCCTTTTAAGAACGGATGCCGCGGGCCTCAATGAGCTGGCAAAAGGTCATACAACGATTTATCCCATTGCCGCCCGCTGTGGCGTATTTGCCAAGACAGACATTCAGCCCCTTCTCAATGACGGTGCAGCTAGAGAGGATGTGGCCGCTTCGATTTTCCAGTCGGTGGTCGTTCAAACCGTCAGCGGCCTGGCCTGCGGTCGATCCATTAAGGGGAATGTGGCCTTCTTGGGCGGGCCTCTCTACTTCTTATCGGAGCTGCGCAAGCGCTTTATTGAAACCCTGGAGCTAAAGGATAGCCAGGTGATCTTTCCCGAGAATCCCCAGCTGTATATGGCCATCGGGGCCGCCCTGAATGCTTGGGAGGACCAGTCCATCGCCTTTTCCACTTTGATGGAGAGAATTGATCAAATGGCTCACGTTACCGTGGAACCCCAGACGAGGCTGGACCCCTTATTTGTTAACCAGCAGGAATTGGAGGAGTTCCGGGCCAGACACAATCGCAATCGCGTGGCCAGGCGAGAGCTCGCCATGCACCAGGGCCGGTGCTTTTTAGGGCTTGATGTGGGCTCTACCACAACCAAAGCAGTCCTGATCGATGAGGATGGGGCCATTTTGCACAGCTACTATGGCAGTAATCAAGGGAATCCTCTCCAGTCGGTTCGCCAGGCTGTACTGCAGCTCTACGACGTTATGCCCCAGGGCGCCAAAATCGCCAATTCCGTTGTTACGGGCTATGGAGAAGGTTTGATTAAATCTGCACTGCATGTGGATCTGGGCGAAATTGAGACGGTAGCCCATTACAAGGCGGCGGAGTTCTTCCGGCCAGGCGTGGATTTTGTCCTGGATATTGGGGGGCAGGACATGAAGTGCCTCCATATCAAGGATGGAGCGATTGATAATATTCTACTGAACGAGGCTTGTTCTTCGGGATGCGGATCCTTCCTAGAGACCTTTGCCTTTTCCCTTAACTTAAGTATAGAGGAGTTCACGGAAGAAGCTTTGCTGGCGGCTCGTCCAGTTGACTTGGGCTCCCGCTGTACCGTGTTTATGAACTCCCGGGTAAAGCAGGCGCAAAAAGAAGGCGCCACCGTGGGCGAAATTTCCGCAGGGTTAGCCTACTCCGTGGTGAAAAATGCGCTGTACAAAGTGATCAAGCTCAGGAGTAAGGAGGAACTCGGTCAAAGGGTCGTGGTCCAGGGGGGCACATTTCATAATGACGCCGTCTTGCGATCCTTTGAGCGTTTGACCGGCTGTGAAGTGGTTCGGCCGGACATGGCCGGCCTCATGGGTGCCTTTGGCGCTGCACTGCTAGCCAAAGAGGGTTATGTAGAGGGGTATGAGTCCACCTTGCTTCGTCGTGAGGAACTGGAGAACCTATCGCTGGAAACCAGACTGGCTAGGTGTAAGCGCTGCTCCAACCGCTGCTTGTTGACGATCAATCACTTTGGGCCGGGGCATCGCCATATCTCTGGTAATCGCTGCAGCAAGGGTGCGGGAGGTGACCAGAGAAAGCACAATTTGCCTAACCTGTTTGATTATACCTATGAAAGGCTTTTTGCCTATGAGCCCCTAAAACCCGAAGAGGCTAAGAGGGGCCGTTTGGGGCTGCCGCGAGTGCTGAACATGTATGAGGACTATCCCTTCTGGTTTACGTTCTTTACGGAACTGGGTTACTCCGTTGAGCTTTCCTCCAGATCTTCTAAATCCCTCTATGAAAAGGGGATGGAGACGATACCGTCTGAATCGGTTTGCTACCCCGGCAAAATTGCCCATGGTCACATTGTGGACCTGGTGGAAAAGGGAGTGGATCTGGTTTTCTATCCCTGTCTAACCCATGAGCAGAAGGAACAGACAGATGCCGATAACCACTTTAACTGTCCGATTGTGATCTCCTATCCCGAAGTGATTAAGAACAATGTGGGTCAGCTGCGAGAAGGGAATGTCAGGTTTATCTATCCCTTCCTACCCTTCGATCACAAGGCGAGGCTCAAGGAACGCTTGATGGAGGAACTTGCGGAGCTGGATATTCAGCCCGATGAAGTGGGTGGAGCGGTGGATAGAGCCTGGGATGAGCTGGCCAAGTACAGAGCGGACATGGCAAAAAAGGGCGAAGAGACCCTCGCCTACCTCAAGGAGCATGGTCTGAAAGGAATTGTGCTGGCGGGACGCCCCTACCATCTGGATCCCGAAATCAACCATGGTATACCTGCCATGATCAACGATTTGGGTATGGCTGTGTTAACGGAGGGCTCGGTGGCTCACTTAGGAGAGGTGGCCAGGCCCCTGCGGGTTGTGGATCAGTGGGCTTACCATTCCCGTCTCTATGCCGCAGCTAGTTTTGTGGGTGGTCAGGAGAATCTAGAGCTGGTTCAACTGAATTCGTTCGGTTGCGGCCTGGATGCAGTGACCACCGATCAGGTGCAGGAGATTCTTCAGGCTCGCTCGAAGATGTATACCTGCTTGAAAATCGACGAAGTGAACAACTTGGGTTCGGCCCGCATCAGGCTCCGCTCCTTGCAGGCCGCCATGGTAGAGCGGGATAAAAATGGCCGCAAGCCGGGGGCTCCGCAGCCTGGGTACAAACGGAAGCTTTTCTCTCGCAAAATGAAAAGAGAACATACCGTCATTGTCCCCCAAATGGCACCCATCCATTTCCGCTTCCTGGAGAGAGCGTTGGCATTATCCGGCTACAATGTGGTGATTTGTCCAGCCATGGACAAGGAGGCTGTGGAGGTTGGCCTCCAGTACGTGAACAACGATGCCTGCTATCCTGCGATAATTGTCGTGGGGCAGCTGCTGAAGGCTCTGAAATCAGGCGTCCATGATCCCCAGAACACAACGGTGATCATCAGCCAGACGGGAGGGGGATGCCGAGCGACCAACTATATTGGCTTTCTGCGCAAAGCACTTCATGATGCGGGCTATGGTCAAGTGCCCGTGCTGTCCTTAAGTATTCAGAACTTCGAAAAGAATCCTGGATTCAAGATCACCCTGCCCCTGCTGCATCGGTCCATGCTTGCCCTTGTCTATGGTGACTTGCTGATGAAATGTCTCTATAGGGTCAGACCCTACGAGACGGTGCCTGGATCGGCCAACGCGCTGTATGAAAAATGGGCTGCCCTTTGTGAGCAGTCCATGGAGTCGTATTCACCGAGGAGGTTCAAAGACAACATTCTCTGTATTGTGCGAGACTTTGACGCCCTCAAGACAGTGGAAGCAGTCAAGCCAAGGGTGGGTTTGGTGGGGGAGATTCTAGTCAAGTATCACCCCACAGCCAACAACGATGTGGTCAGCCTCGTTGAAGCGGAAGGCGCGGAGGCGGTCGTTCCTGAGCTGGTGGATTTCTTCTTGTATTCGCTCTTAGGTTTTGATTTTAAGTATCGGTATCTGGCAGGAAGCTGGCTGGAACGGGCCGGCTCCAACAGCCTAATTACCATCATGGAGCTTTACCGCAAAACCTACAGGGCCGCATTGGCCGCAAGCAAAAGGTTCAGCCCGCCGAAGCTTATTCGGGAGGTTGCCAAAAACGCCTCTAAAGTGATATCCTTGGGGCACCAGACAGGAGAAGGCTGGTTTCTCACAGGTGAAATGGTGGAGCTGATCGAGAGTGGAGTCAATAACATCGTTTGTATGCAGCCCTTCGCCTGTTTGCCCAACCATGTGGTGGGTAAGGGTATGCTCAGGGGATTAAAGAGGATGTATCCCGAGAGCAACATCATCCCCATCGATTACGATCCCGGGGCCAGCGAGGTCAACCAGCTAAACAGGATCAAACTTATGTTGTCCGCTGCGTTTGCCGATGGTCAGAGCAGTCGCTTCTTACCAAGAGAGGAGATGATTTTATGAAGTATCGCAGATTAGGTCGATCGGGCCTCAAGGTTAGTGAGATTTCCTTGGGTAGTTGGTTAACGTATGGGAAAACTGTGGAAGATGATATCGCCACCAGAACCATTCGTCGCGCTTACGAACTGGGGATCAATTCCTTTGATTCCGCCAATGTCTATGAACGGGGTCAGGGAGAGATCGTGATGGCAAAAGCGCTGCGTCCCTTCCCCAGGGAGACCTACATTATCACCACCAAAGCCTTTTGGCCCATGGGAGATGGTGTGAATGAGCGCGGTTTATCTCGCAAGCACGTGTTTGAACAGCTCCATGGCAGCCTAAGGCGGATGGAACTGGATTATGTGGACATCTTCTACTGCCATCGCTATGATCCGGAAACTCCCGTGGAGGAAACGCTGCGGGTGATTGATGATCTGATTCGCCAAGGCAAGATACTCTACGCAGGGGTGAGCCAGTGGACGGCGGCGCAGATTGAGGAGGCAGTGGCCGTGGCGGACCGCTGCTTACTGGAGCGCATTGTTGTCAACCAGCCCGTCTACAACATGCTCAATCGCTACATTGAACCAGAGATTATCCCAGTGAGTGAGAAGTATGGAATTGGCCAGATTGTCTTCTCCCCTCTCGCCCAGGGAGTTCTAACGGGCAAGTATCGGGGCGGCCGCATCCCCGCAGGAACCAGGGCCTCCAATCCGGAAATCAACCAATCTGTACAGAATCTGATTGATTCTGGGGTTCTCGCTAAAGTAGATGCTTTGGAAGACTTCGCAGGCGAACTGGGCATCTCCTTGGTGGAGATGGCTTTGGCCTGGATTTTACGCCAAGGCAATGTGGCTAGTGCTTTAGTTGGCGCTTCTCGCCCGGAGCAGATTGAGGCCAACTGTAAGGCTGTGGAAGTGGACTTAAGTCAGGACACTCTGGACAGAATCGAAGCAATTTTAGCCTAAATGGACCAGAAGGAGACAGGACCCCGTGTTCTGTCTCTTTTTCTTACATGCGTCTAGCAAAGGTGGCAGCACATCAGATAGGATCGCAACGAGTCGGTCCTATTTCTTTGCGCTGGCAGAAAAAACCAAAAGAACAGACAGTTTTCCCGGACGTGCAGCGACCTTCTCTAGAGGATAGGATGATTGCACTGCGCCCTACTGGGTTTTTCTGCAGTAAGCTGTAGATTGTGAAGGAAACCCACAAAGGCCATGGAAGATTAAGTAAAATGCGGCCGTTTGTACCCAGCAATTCACAACAGGAAAGGGGAGGTCGCTCGAGAAAACATCTGGGAGGACTAGCTTTTTTCTTGCACTAATCAGGGGGTCACAAAGATGAACGAACCCATCGTACCAGAAAGACTGCGCAAGCAGGGGAAAAAACCCAAATCATCCGGTAACAAGAAGCAACTGGGTCTCATTCTTTTCACAATGATCGCTATCGGCCTCATCGCCTACGGAGCCTACTATTTCTTCATGCCTAAACAGGAGAGCTTTGTACTGAACTTCTACACCTATGCTTCCGTGGGGACACAGGACTTTCTGGAAACCCTGGCCGTCCGAGGCACCATTATCCCCAAGCGGGTGGCCTTGATTGAACCAAAGATTGCAGGAACGATCGAGGAAGTCTTTGTTGCAGAAGGTCAGGATGTGGAGGAGGGACAACCCCTTCTGCGTTTGTATTCGGCGGAAGCCGTCAGCGAGAGAAATGCTGCCGAGACAGAACTCGGAGAGCTCGGGGCGAAACTGGCCCAGCTGGGAATCGATCAGGAACTGGAGATGGACGCGGAGCGCGTCAAGGTGCTTGATGCCAAGGAACAGCTGAGCCAGGCTGAGGATCAGTTGGAGCTGCAAAAGATACTCTATGGCTATGGTTCCATTCCCCGGGTTGAACTGGAAAAGGCAGAGCAGAACGTGGACGCCGCCAAACGGCGCATCGCCCAAAGCGAGCGGGAGTTAGAACTCCTAACCCGCAAGCACGAAGCGGATCAGGCGGCGCTGATCAAGAGCATCGCCATTAGCGAGGAAAAGCTGGCCAAGGCCCAGGAGAAAATGGACAACTTCACTGTGAAGGCGGACTTTGCGGGACGGATTCTGTCGCTAAAAATCCCCAGCAATCGCATGGTTACAGCCCATCAAGATCTTGGTGAACTGGCTGACCTGACCAGCCAGGTCGTGGAGGTGCAAGTGGCTCCCGGTCAGACAGAACGCTTTGGTCTGGGCACCCCTGTCGACGTTAGCCTAGGGCAAACAGACTATCAGGGAGAAGTTTCGTATATTGCCCCCCAGGCAAAACAGGGGACCGATGGGCCCACTGTCTTGGTAAGGGTGGATTTTCTGGACCAAGTGTCGCATCTACGGCCCAACAGTCAGGTGACGGCAAATATCCATCTGCAGCTGCATCGTGACAGCTTATTTCTGCCCCGGGGCGCCTATTTAACAAGCGGTCAGCAGCTCTTCGTATACGTCATTGATGGTAATCAAGCTCGCAAACGTGATGTGCAGTTTGGACTGCTGCAAGGTAATTCGGTACAGATCTTGCGTGGTCTCGAACTCGGCGAAAAGGTGATTATCAGCTCGTATGATGCCTTTCGCCATCTCGATGAGATTCAAGTTTTACCTGAAGGAGGGCATGCGCTGTGATTAGGTTAGAGGGAGTGAGCAAGGAGTATTTCATGGGTGATGTGGAGATTAGGGCCCTGGATGCCATCGATTTGGAGATCCAAAGAGGAGAGTTTTTATCCATCATGGGTCCCTCTGGTTCCGGCAAGTCCACCTTGCTCAATATCCTGGGTGTCTTGGATCAACCGAGCAGAGGCGCGTATTATCTGGAGGATGTGGATATCACACGTATGCGAGACAGAGAGCTGGCCCAAATCCGCAATCGCCATTTCGGCTTTGTCTTTCAGAGCTATAATCTCTTCCCCGAACTGAGCGCCCTGGAAAATGTGATGGTGCCTCTGATGTATGCAGGGAAAGGGAAGGGCGAAAGAAGGGCGCTTGCCGCGGAGCTCTTGAAAGGAGTGGGTATGGATCACCGTCTCAAACATCTGCCGACCCAGCTCTCCGGTGGTGAACAGCAGAGGGTGGCCATCGCTAGGGCCCTGGCCAATAATCCCACGCTGATTCTTGCTGACGAACCCACTGGTAACCTAGCTACCGATCAGGGGGCCGAGATTATGGAGATTCTGCAAAACCTAAACGATGGGGGAACTACCGTTGTGATCGTCACCCATGATCCTACCATCAGTAGGTATGGCAAACGTTTGATTAAGCTTTGTGACGGCGTAATTGTGCAAGACCAGATCACTGCTGAACAAAAGAAAGATGCTTAGGGAGGAATCGTGATGCTAAGAGCAGGAAAACTAACCCTGCGGGGGGCTCTGCTTCTCTGCCTAACTTTTGGCTTTGCCTTGATGGCCCAGGCCGGTTCAGACATATTGGAGTTAAGTATCAAGGAGGCCGTGAATATTGCTTTGGAACGTAATTTGGACTTCCAAATTGCCACCCTCGATTGGCAAGAAGCAGAGGCCAAGCTGAAACGAGCACAGATCGTAGGCGATGAAGAGATGCTCAAAGAGGCGCAAGTGGAGTGGGACAAAGCCCAGGAAACTTACGCCGATCAGCGCCAGGAGCTCATCGATGGAGTTCGCACCAGCTATCAGCAGCTGCTGGAGAGTGAAACTATGGTAGAGAACGCGAGAATGGCTAAAGAACGGGCCGAAAGCCAATTGGCCATGGATGAGAATAAATACCAGGCGGGTCTGCTTTCCTCCCTGGACATCGAGCGGGCACAAAACAGTTTATTCGATGCAGAACATCGCCTGGAAAAAGCCCTCACTGATCAAGAAACGCAGGCGATGAGGTTTAACGAGATCCTCGGAATGCCCTTAGCACAGAAAACGGTCCTTACCGAGCGGCTGCTGCTCGATTTTGTGCC
>DUPN01000010.1 GCA_012838305.1 Bacillota bacterium
ATGGAGCGGCAGACGAGACTCGAACTCGCAACCTTCGCGATGGCAACGCGATGCTCTACCAATTGAGCTACTGCCGCATGGTGGGCGAAACAGGGCTCGAACCTGTGACCCCCTGCTTGTAAGGCAGGTGCTCTCCCAGCTGAGCTATTCGCCCGAACTTGTTTGCAGTTATCAGGTCCAGACAATTTAAAAGTATACCAGCACTTAGAACTGAAGTCAACTGTTTTGCCAAGAAATTTGACCCATTTCCGCGATCCTGTGCGGTAACTCTCGCTCAGACTTTCGCACCGAAAAAGGAATTTGTCAGTTCTGCGAGAACTGATACTGTAGAAACTATATCATAATAGGGTGGTGTAATGCAAGTGCGTAAACTAAACTTCCTCTTTGCTATCGCTTTGCTCGTAGTGTTCAGTGGTACAGTGCTGGCCCAGGGTATACCCGTTGATATCCCAGGCACGGGGGTCAACTTCTTCCTGTATCGCTATGAAGGTGAGGTCCCCTACAAGGAAATTGATGCCATTTGGGACAACATTTCTCAAGTCTTCCAAGCCTGGGTTGACAGCGGACAGGACCCCGGCGCCTTATCAGGTCAAGATGTTCAGGTTAGGGGCGCCGACATTTTCGTGAAGAACCAGTTTATTGTCACGGCCGACCAATACCACGCCAATGCCAACAAAGCTACCCCCTCTCAGCTCGCGGAAAAATGGGCCGCCAATCTCCGCAAAGGCGTAGATGCATTTGTAGCCATTAATGTCCTCAAGGACTAGGAAGAGGCGGTTCCCAAGACGGGAAAAAAGAGACTTTCGGCGTGCTAACCAGGCGTGCTGAAAGTCTCTTATGCTGTCTAATTCTACGATTCTCGAACGCTCTGACGCACAAAGTAAATTTTGGCAGCCAAAATCATCCGCGCAAAAGGTAATTTTCGCTCCTTGTCGAAGTACATTCTCAGACGCCTTGAGGAGGATGGATAGCATGGGGAATACGATTATTGACACCATTTGCTCCGTGCAGCATGTATCTGATTGTCGCGTGATTGAAGAAAACGGTGAAATAACACAAATATTCGTGGAAGCCGATATGGCATCAATGAACCAAGATGACCCTACCCAGCAGATCAAGAGTATGGTACGCTCCATTGTGGGAGCGTTGGCCCTCAATCATGATCTGGACTTGGACTACCGCAAGATCAAGGTAATAGAGTACAAACCAGATGCACCCGAATCTGAACCCGAAGCCGATTTGTATCCGCGCATTCAGATCGTTGCCGCTTATCAAAGGAGAATTCCCGAGCCTGAGATTGTTGTGGAGCTGCTCTGCCGGGGACGAACCTGCCTTGGTGTAGCCCGCCGCACAGCCGATCTGGGTAAGGATACCCTTGTTGCCTGTGTGAAAGCTTTGGAGCAAATCGGTTGCGGAAAAATGGAACCCCTCTATATCCAGGAGTTGAAAAACGAGTTCAACAGCGAACGAGTAGTATTAGTGAAACTGCAGTACGATCACCCCAGCGGTAGTCGCCACAGCCTCATGGGCGTTGCGGAAATTAAAGAAGACTACCTTTTGGCGATTGTGAAAGCGGTCTTAAGCGCCGTCAATCGCCGTCTTGTTGTTGCCTACCCGGCTTAACCGAATCTAATCCATACCTAACCTGACCCATTTTGCTAAATGGGGGAGGTTTAACCATGAAAAGACTTATGGTCTTTTTGCTCACGATTGCTGCGTTCTTGGCAATGGCAGCAAACGTGTTAGCTGACACCGTTAAAATGGGCTAAACTTTTTCTAGCAACGGGTAGGCAACTCCCTATTCTGGAGGTATACATACTATGCGGCACAAATTCTTCAAACCATATGTTATCCTCTGCGGCATAGGCGCCCTGACCTTACAAATTGGCCTGTCGATTTCTGAGGGCTTTACGTTCGATATCCGCCTTTTGGTCTTTTTGGTTCTTTTGATTATGAACTCCCACTATCGGGTGATCAGCGTCACCAATGCAAATGCATTCTCCCTCAACTTTCCGCTGCTGTTCCCTATCCTCGTCTATTTTGGGGCACCCTGGGCCAGCGTTATGGCTTCAGTAGGGCTGATCTCCCTGGACGAGCTGGAGCTGGAATGGCCCGTGTTCTTGTTTAACCGAGCTTCATTGGGACTAGCAGCAGGCTTAAGTGCTGTTGCTTTCCAAAGGGTCGGAGGTCTGACGAATCTTGCTATAGCCTTGCCTATGGCCCTGTTCGTCTATACACTCGTGAATCACGGTCTGCTGATCATTGGCAACTATTTCCGCGGAAACGCACCGCTTGAGGTAGGGAGCATGCTTTTGGGTTCGCTCAAGACCATTCCTGCCTCCGCGGCTCTGGCTGGTCTTTTTTATGTATCCTACTCCCACTTTGACATTTTAGGTTTGCTTGGCGCTTATTTCGTCTTTATCACTGTCCGCTCAGGAGCGTTCCTCGGTCACCTGGAATCGAATTACCGTGTGTCGGTAATCAAAGCTCTGCTGCGTGCGGTCTACGCCAAGGATCCCGATCTTATGGCCCACTTAGAAAACGTAGCCTATTACTCCAAGCGGCTGGCTAAAGCGTGCCATTATCCGATCTGGAAGCTGAACATGTTTGATGAAGCATCCTATTTCCACGATATTGGTAAGCTTGACATTTCCGATGCTATTTTGAAAAAAGAAGGCAGGCTGTCCCGCGATGAGCTGGAAGAAATGCGTTCCCATCCTTTGCGGGGCATCGAGTTTCTCAAAGAGGTTCCCCTGCCAACAACGCATAAAAAGATGGTTGAGAACATCACCGGCAGCCACCACGAACGATACGATGGAACAGGCTATCCCCTTCAGCTCAAAGGTGAAGAGATCCCCTTGGAAGCCCGCATTGTAGCTGTAGCCGATACTTGAGATGCCATGGTGGGCCGCAGATGCTATCGCCAGCCTATGGCCGTATCTGACGCCATCGCCGAGCTGCGCCGGGTTAAGGGGACCCAGCTTGATCCGCACCTCGTAGAAGTGTTCATCAAACTTGTTGAAGAGGACCTGCAAAACGGGAAGTATGCGGCCGAGGGAGTGGCCAGCTTTGTCACATTTCTATAATCAGCTGGAGTTCCCCGAGACGAAAGGTGATCGCCCTTTCGTGGCGATGAACATGGTTAGCTCCATCGATGGGAAGATTACAGCCGGTGGAGCGCAGCGCCCTGGTTATCCTGGCAGCCCCTTTGATCGGCACACGATGAATGTGCTTCGCACCCATTTTGACGCAGTTTTGGCCGGAGGAAATACCCTTCGACAACACCCCTATTACCTGGGTGTACCTTCTGAAATGGAAAACATGAGGCTGGAAAAGGGGCTGGACGCCCAGCCCCTGACTGTCGTGCTGACGAGAAGCGGAACGATCGACCCTGCCAGTCCCCTCTTCATCAAGGCCCCCCTGCCGCCTATCCTGATCACATCACCCGAAGGGGCCCGCAGGATGGCACCTTCCCTTAGTGCACAGGCATGCATCGAGATATTGCCCAAAGCGACGCCGCGCCAGATCCTTGCTCTGCTTCAGCAGAAGTACAGGGTGGGGCGTCTTTTGCTGGAAGGCGGACCACAGGTCAATTACCAGTTTATCCAGGCCAGACTGCTAGACGAACTCTTCCTCACCCTGCACCCCAGCCTGATCGGAAATCGGGCCGATCTCAGCCTGGCCATGGGCGACAAGGTTTTGGATCGCGCACAGGCGATCGAACTGGCAGCGGTGAACCGATACGGCCACGAACTCTTTTTGCGTTACAGGCTGATCTGGTGAAAGGCGTTAGAAACCCCTAAAGAAATACATTGAAGCCAACAGAGTCAAGATCAAATTGACGGTCTGACCAACCACATGCAGCTTCACCGTGGGCTGCCCACTGAAGATTTGCTTTAGATTAGCAAAGCGTGAATCCAAACCGATACTAACAAAGGCCAGGGTGAAAAACCATTTGCGGGCTGTTGCGGTCACTGCCAGTATTCCGTCAACCTGCCCCTGCCCCAACCAAGGAACGAATACAAAGGACATCAAGAGGGAAGCCCCCACAAAACCCAGGATGAACTTGGGGAAACGCAGCCAAATTTCCTTGACGCCCAGCTTTTCTGTACCAGGCACCTTCTCGACCCTGGTCACAAAGAACAGCGCCCAGGCAAAGGCCACAACGCCAATGAGGGCGTTTTGCAGCATCTTCACAATGGCAGCCACTTCCATGGCCAAAGGACCAACCATGCTGCCGGCTACGACCACAGCACCTGTGGAATCCACCGTACCCCCAATCCACGAGCCGGCCACCGCCTCGCTCAGCCCCATCCAGCGAATCAAAACCGGCATGCCCAGCATCATCAGCACAGTAACGATCAGCGAAACGGAGATAGCTGCGCTAATCTCCTCTTTTTTGGCCTTGACTGCTGCACCGGTAGCGATAGCGGCAGAAACCCCACAAACGGACGTACAGGTGGCCACAGTTGCCACTAAGGCTTTGCTCTTCATCTTTAAGACCTTAGTTCCATAGAGATACATAATGATCAGCAAAAGCGGCGGCACAACCCAGGCCACGCCCAAGCCATGGGCCCCGAGGGCAAGCACCCGGTTAAAGAGAATTTCTGCCCCCAAGAGCACCAACCCCGTCTTAATAAACAGCTCGGTGCGCAGAGCGGGAACAATCCAGGCAGGTTTTTTCCACAGATTGCTAATCAACATACCCAAGACTAACGCCCAGATAACATCACTGAAACCGTAATGGGCCAGGGTACTCTGGTTACCGATTAAGTAGGACAAGATCGCCAGAGCAAAAACGGCGGGAAAGGCCCGCAGATACTTGCGCACATCTTCCCCCATAATCATCAGAGCCAGCGCTGTCACGGCCCCAAGTCCCACAGCCCACAGAAGAACAGGTACAATTAGATCTACAGGCAGAGCCTGTTCCCACGCGGTCCACTTCGGCAACTTCGGAATGAATCGAATCAAACCGAGGGCTGCCCCCCCAATGAAAAACGCACCCAGCCAATTGGCCCACCAATCCTCTTTCTTGAAAAGAGAAAGCATAGCACTGACCTCCTAGTACTCAAATACTAAAACAGTCCATACTATGCTCTCATATTCAACTGGTTCCATTTTTAGACGTACTTCTTAGCCTGCCCTTTCCAAAGAGCCCTAGCCTTGAATCCGGGGGTCCATAATGTCTCGGAAAGCATCCCCAATTAGATTCCATGATAAGACAAAGAGAACGATGGCCAGACCCGGCCAGATCACCGTATACCAATAGGTCAAAGGATTATCCGGTGTACCCAAAATCCAATTCCGGGCAAAACTGATCATCTGGCCCCAGTCAGCATAGCCTTCAGGGGCACCTAGACCTAGAAAACTCAAGGTCGATGCCGTAACAACGATGGATCCCATGTTCATAGAAGCCTGGATCAGAACAGGGAAAATGGTATTGGGCAGGACATGCCTGGTCACGATCTTCGGATGGGAAACACCGCCGGCCCTGGCGGCCATGACGTATTCTTCCTCCTTGACTTGAAGCACACTGCCCCGAATCAAACGGGCGTAACCTGTCCAGCGAAAAATGACCAAAGCAAAGATCACTTTGTCCAAACCTCTGCCCAAAATAGCCGTAATCACGATGGCGGCAATCAGAAACGGAAAGCTCATGAAAACGTCCACAAAACGCATCACGACCTCGTCAAATTTCCCTCCAATATATGCGCTGGTTGACCCAATGATCACTCCCACCAGACAAGCTAAACCGGTAACGATCAGTCCCACTTGAAACGCGGTCCTCGTTCCCCAGACAATACCGTAGAAAATATCGTACTTCCCTTGCGTCAAGCCCATCGGATGCGCTTTGGACGGCGGCTCTGGGTTGGATCCCCATCCATAGCGAGGTACCCTAAAGGGATCGTTTTTGTTGTTTTCCGGAGTCGGTGCAATCCAAGGCGCGAAGATGGCCACCAGAACGAACCCGAGCAAGAGGATCAGTCCGATCATGGATAGGGGGTTTCGCAGCAGTTTTTTCATCACCATGGTACCATCACTCCAATCTCACCCTGGGATCAATGACCGCATAAAGCAGATCCACCACGAGGTTGATCAAAACAAGCAGCATTCCGTAAAACAGTGTAGTCCCCAGAATGAGAGTATAGTCCAGCTGCTGGGCGCCTGTGGCCGTAAGCAGCCCAATTCCTTTGTAGTCAAACACCGTCTCCACAATAACGACCCCTCCCAGGAGTCCCAAAACCATGGATCCGGAAACGGTGGCCACAGGGATCATGGCATTGCGGCGGATATGCCGATTGGCCACCACCTTCTCGGTCAGTCCCTTGGCCCGGGCCGTGCGCACATAGTCCTTGTTCATCACTTCCAGCATACTGGAGCGGGTAATTCGGAGCAGATACGCCCACCACAAATAGGCGAGAGTGATCACAGGCGCGATGAGGTGGCGAACCGCATCCCAGAAAATATCAGGCCGCCCGTTGAGCAAGGAATCGACTGTATTCATCCCGGTGTACCTGACGAAATCACCCGTCAACACCACCGTATCAGCCCACATGGAGAGCCGTCCAGGCGGAAACCAACCCAAGACACCGTAAAAAACCATGAGCAGTATGAGTCCAAAGACAAAATCAGGTAAGGACCAGCCAATAATGGCGAAAGTGCGGCTCAAGTGGTCAAGGGGCTTATTGTAATTCTTGGCTGAAATGGTACCGAGCCAAATCCCTCCAAACACAACAGGAATCACGGCAAAGAGGGCTAGCTCAATGGTGGCAGGGAACCGTCTGGCGATGGCCTCCTTCACCGGCATGCTCGCGGATACAGAGTAACCTAGATCGCCCCTGAATAGGTTCTTCATCCAATTCATGTAACGAACATGCGCAGGTTGATCCAATCCATACTTGCGCACCAGATCATCAAGGCTCTGATTCTTCAGTTCTTCTGGACTTTTGATATAGGTACTCACCAATTGGTAGGGAGACAGTAGCGACATAGCTACAAAGACCAAGAGGGTTACCCCAATTAACACCACAGGTAGAAACAGCAACCGCCTGGCGATGTAGGTCAACATTATTCTCTACACTCCTTAGCTGGGAAGATGGCGGGAGTAGGACTGCCCTGGGGCAATCCTACTCGCCGATTAGCTTCAACGGTACAGGCTATTTCTGTTCTTTGTAGACTGTGTAGAAGTCATAGTTGGCGCTGTAGGCTGGGCTATAGACGAATCCTTGCACCCAATCCCGCATTACTCTGTGGGTTGTCGCTTCCATAAAGGGCATACCGATGGCCAAGTCAACATACCGTTTCTGGAGTTCAAAATAGATCTCTTCACGTTCTGCTGGATCGGTCGCCTTAATTCCCGCCTCAACCAGTTCGTCAAACTCCACCTTGGCCAGGTCGATCAAACCTTGTCCGCAGAAACCGGCAAAGGTTCCGGTGGAGTGCATGAAGGGCACGGCGAAGTTGTGTGTATCGGGGAAGTCCATGAGCCATCCCATGACAAACACAGGCAGCGAAGCGGAACGGAGCTTATCCAGTACAGTGGCCCATTCCAGACCGACAACATTGACTTTGAACTTCGGATTGATGCTTTCCACATTGTATTCCAGAATCTCCAAAGCAGTCTTACGGGTGTTATTACCGGTGTTGTAGACAATGCCTACTTCAAATCCCTTTTCCCATAGCTCGCCGTCAAAGGCCTGTTTGAAGTATTCTGCAGCTTTCGCCAGATCGTGTGTATAGTACTCCTGCTCCGTATTGACATAGGGCAAGCTCTGGGGGATGGGTCCGACCGGGGTTACACCGGCGCCAAGGGCCACTTCCTGCAGGAATGCGTCATAGTCAAAGGAGTAGTTAAATGCTTTACGTACATTTGTATCGGCAAAGAAGTCACTGGGAATTCCGTTTCCATCGAGCTTACCGCTGCCAACCAAGTCTTCGTTCCCTTCTACAGGAATGGTAAAGCTGTAGAAAAGCACAGTGTTGGTAACCTGGGGCAGACCATCCACAACGACCACATCAGGCAGGGTACGAACTTGAGGAAGGTCTTCTTGACCCACATAGATGGCATCGGCATCGCCGGCGCGGAGCATCAATTGACGGGTGGCCAGCTCGGGAATGTTCTTGATCACAGCGTTCTTGATCTTGGCAGGCCCCTTCCAGTAGTCGTCGAAACGGCTGAACAGAATCTGCGCACCGCTCTTATCCCAAGTATCCAGTTTAAATGGACCAGTACCATTGGCTTTGTCATAAAGGGTCATGTCCTCAAGGGCTTGATCATACCACTTCGCCCAGGTATCCGGACTGCCATCCCAAGCGCCATTGGCAATCATCCAGTCTTTCTCCACAACAGACGACCAGGATCCGCCGGTGGTGAGAATGTTGATAAATGGTGGATAGGGATCGACCAAGTTAAAGACAATGTCCTGTCCATCGACTTCAATGGTGGCAGCTACTAAATCATAGGCTTTGCGCAATACGTCGGCATCAACTTCAGAGATGTCGGCAAAGTCCCCTGAGCCGCCGGCCATGGCGATTACATCCCGCATTGTCTGTACACCCAGGAGAGGTTCAAAGAACATCCACATAGGTCCGCCTGCAGGGTCAGCCAGCATAGCACGGATAAAGCTGTACTGCACATCTTCGGGGGTCAGTGTTGCGCCGCTATGGAACTTAACGCCTTCACGAATGGGAACTCGCAGGGTACGCCCATCCTCCGACATCAAACCATTGGCGACGGTGGGCACCTCGGTGGCCAACATGGGGCCGATTGCATCGAGTTGTCCATCCACATACTCAAAGAGATTGTCATACACCTGGTGCAGAACTTCACCACTGGCCGTGTCATAGCAGGCCGCTGGATCGAGAGTCTGGGGACCTCCTGCCCCAGCCACATACACAAAGGTCTCGGGGTCAAATGCGAACACAGAAGCTGAGAGACAAAACACCAACAACACAGTAAACAGACCAAACAACTTCCTCTTCAACGCTTTTCCTCCTTTTCGTTTTGGTCTAGCCTGACGGCCTATGCCTTAAACTCACCGGTACCACAGGTTCGGCCTAAGCCGTTGCCCTCGTGGAAACACCGGTTAAGTCTAGGTCTTGAGCATGGTGGCAAGCCACAAAATGTTCTGTGCCATCCAGATCGGCAAGCTCTGGCGCTTCCTGGCGACAGCGCTCCGTGGCGTAACGGCAGCGGGGATGGAAGTGGCAGCCTGGGGGCGGGTCAGCCGGACTGGGAACATCGCCCTGCAAAATAATCTGTTCCCCCACAACATCCGGATCGGGATCTGGAATCGCCGAGAGCAGTGCCTCGGTATACGGATGCTTGGGATACAGGAAGAGTGGGTCAACTTCGCCCATTTCCACGATGCGCCCTAAATACATCACGGCCACCCGATCACTGATATGCTGAACAACGGACAAGTCATGGGCAACGAAGAGATAGGTCAAACCAAACTCCTTCTGCAGGTCATCCAGTAGATTCAGTACCTGGGCCTGAACGGACACGTCCAAAGCTGAGACCGGTTCATCGCAGACAACCAGGGATGGATTCAGGGACAAGGCCCTGGCAATGCCGATCCGCTGCCTTTGTCCGCCGCTGAACTCGTGGGGAAAGCGGTTCATATGGTGGGAACCTAAACCCACCGCCTCAAGCAGCGTTTCTACCCGTTCATAGCGCTGGCGCCTATTCTTCATGCCATGGGCCTGCAGCGGCTCTGCCACAATGTCCCGAATGCGCATGCGAGGATCCAGCGATGAAAAGGGGTCTTGGAAGACAATTTGCATTTTATCACGCAGATGACGGATGGTTTTGGAATTGACCTCCATCCACCCGCCGTTATCACTTAGTTGGATCCGGCCGGAGGTGGGCTGAACCAGCTGGACAATACTCAAACCCATCGTAGTCTTACCGCAGCCGCTCTCACCCACTACGCCAAGGGTCTCCCCCCTACGCACTTGAAAACTGACATCATCCACGGCCTTCACATAACCCACCGTTCGGCGGAACAGGCCCTTGGTGATGGGAAAGTGCTTGCGCAAGCCTTCGACCTTTAACAATATGGGATCGCCCTTCGGAGTCGTCATTGCACAGCCTTCCTTTCCTGGCTTTCTTGCTTCACAAAGCGCCAACAGCGGACAGCGTGCCCCTCTTCCAGGACCGTGTTCGGCGGATCCTGAAGGCACTGTTCAAAGGCCACGGGGCAGCGCTCTCGGAAACTGCAGCCCTCGGGAATATCCCGGGGATCGGGAACAACGCCCTTAATTGGTTCCAGTCTCTGCCTGCGACCGCCCAATTTGGGAATGGAATTGAGAAGTCCCACAGTGTAAGGGTGGGCCGGATTGTGAAAAAGGGTGCGAACTGAGGCCTGCTCAACGATCTTGCCCATGTACATGACCGCCACTTGATCACACATACGGCTCACCACGCCGAGATTGTGGGTGATCATCATGATGGACATCTTGTATTGCTTCTGCAGCCTTCGCATTAAATCGAGAATCTGGGCCTGAATCGTTACATCCAGAGCTGTGGTGGGTTCGTCCGCGATTAAAAGGGTGGGGTTGCAGGATAGAGCCATGGCTATCATGGCGCGCTGCCGCATGCCGCCGCTCATCTGGTAGGGAAACTCCCTCACCCGCTGTGCAGGACTGGGAATACCCACATTGGCCAGCATTTCCTCTGCCATTTTCCAGGCCTGTTTTTCGGTAACCTTCTGATGCAGCATGATGGCCTCAACGATCTGAAAGCCTACCGTATAGACCGGGTTGAGAGAGGTCATGGGTTCTTGAAAAATCATGGCGATTTCATTGCCCCGTATACGCCGCATTAAAGGGCCTGTAGGATCTTGCTGCGCCAAATCAACGATGTCTGTGGGACCGTGGCGAAACAAGATTTGACCCGAATCAATGCGTCCGTGGGGTTTGGGAAGCAGCTGCATGATGGACATGGCTGTAATGCTCTTTCCACAGCCGCTTTCGCCTACCACTCCGAAAACAGCTTCCTTTCGAATGTCAAAGGAGACACCATTGACAGCCTTTATCAGCCCTTCGTCCGTAGAGAAATGCGTGTGCAGATCACGGACCCCCAAGAGGACATTCTCCGCCAAGGTACTGCTGCTTCCATAGGTGCCGCCGACATGGGTCGGGGCAAGTGCAGGGTTTGTCATTCTAAAGGACCTCCATAGGTGACCATAGCTAAGAGCTAACGTATTACATCCTTATTGCCCGATTATACTACCGCGATATATTGCTTGTCAACAACAACTTACGATATTCGTAAGAAGATCATCGTAAACCGGGATTTAATGGAGGTTCAGAAGGAAAGCGTCTGCTGAATTCACAAAATGAAGGATCCCTCGGAAATCAGGAAGGCAAGGGCCAGCCAATTGACAGGAGGGCGACGGTGGCATAAAGTTACATTTAGAATGGGTTTTGCTAAGGAGGGTTGCCTGTGAAGAAAAGTACCCGTCTGGGCCAGACGGCATGTCTAATCTTGCTGCTAGTGTGCCTTTTCCCCAGAATGCTAGGCAACGCAGTGCTGCCCGCTGATCTGTGCGCTGACCACGGGGGACGCCTAGTCAGAATCCCAGCTAATGTCAGCAAAGTATACACCACAACCGAAACGGGCTGTTTTGTGGCCTATGCCCTCGAACCCCATTCCATCATAGGCTGGAATCGAGGTTTAAGTCCGGAGCTCGAATTCGCCATTGATCCCCAGTTCCATGCACTGCCCACTGTTGGCACCTGGGATGAAACCTTTCAGACGATACAAAACGAGATCATCATGGAACAGAAACCCGACTTAGTGATCCATTACGCATCCATTGATGCCAACAACATCGCCTTGGCCGATGCCATCGAGATAGCTCTGGGCATACCCACCATCTTGGTGGACAACCGTCTGCAAGCGCTTCCCGAAGCGCTCCGTCTTCTAGGTCAGCTCCTGGGGAAAGAACTCAGGGGACAGGCCCTAGCTGCATTTGTGGAGAACCATTTAGACCGGATCTCCAGCTTCCAAGAGCTTCAAGTGAACTATGCCCCTGTTCCTGTGCACATTGTCTCGTCCCAAGACCCCGGACATTTTGACGAACTCCTAGGCTTGGCCAGGATGGTGGAGATCCCCACCTGGGATAATCAGCCACCCCTGCCAGACTACGTTCTGATTATGCCCCACAGCGTGGCGGATCCGTACCGAAGTATCGAAATGGATGGCCACAAGCGGATTTATCAGGTTCCTGCCTTTCCCCTGAATTGGCTAGAACCGGGGTCCATCTTCTGTCTTTTGGGGCTGGAATGGCTGCACTCCATTGCCTATCCCAACTCCTATGGCGCCGATCTATCCTATACATACAAGGCGTTTATGGAAGTCTTCTTCCAAAAGCAGATAACGCCTGAGCTTCTGGACTGGACTCTGCGCCGCAGCGGCATATCATACTAGTTGCACCAGAAGATACCTTTGCCTTTACCCCAGCTCAAGACGATAATTGGGGATGGAGGTGTAAGCATGAGAAAAATCCTACTGACCGTACTGACTGTGTTCGTGTTGAGCCTGACCATGGTGGCAGGGGCGGCCGAACCTCAGTACCATACCGTTACCGCCGGCAATACACTGCACAGTCTGGCCAAGCGCTACGGAACAACCGTTGTCGCCTTTTTGGACTTCAACCCCGGTATTACACCGGATAGACTGGAGATCGGTCAAAAACTCCTTGTACCCGTGGAAACCCTGTGGAGCTACCACGTCGTACAGCCTGGTGACAATACCCGTTCCCTGGCCAAGGCCTATCAGGTGCCCGAAGACACCCTGCGTTCTGCCAACAATCTCACAGACAACCAGCTAGCAGCGGGCGATCTGATCCGTATTCCTATCCATTTTTACCTGGGTGATCTGGAGCCGGTCATCCACCGTGTGGAAATCGGCGACACCCTCTACAAAATTGCCCATGAGTACAATGTGACCTTGGCGCAGCTTCTGGAGTGGAACGAAATTGAGTCGATGGACATGATCGAAGCAGGACAAAGCTTAATTGTCGGCTAACTAAAACAGGGATCCCTAATCGGGTCCCTGTTTTGGTATTTAGGGTCAGATCGGCGGTAAAGTCTGCGAAAGGATCTAGAGAACTGACGGGAGGTTGGTACGATGAAAAGAAAGCACATTTTCACCCTTTCCCTGTTGTTATTCCTGTTTCTAGCGACCAGTCTGGGGCAGGCCAGCGAGTTTCGACGGACGTTTCTTCTAGAAGCGGGTGCCCGTTATGAGGTGAGCGTGCGCATCAGAACGAATCTACAAGATGCACCTACGCTGGCATCCGTCTACATCCACACCGAACATGGAGAGTATTTGCGTTCAACCCAATTGAGTCGAAGCCTAGCGGGTCCTAATCAATGGCAGCACATTTCCACCATCGTTACTGCGCCCCCAGGCGCCCTCCGTGCCACTGTGGTGTTTACTGCGTCAGAAGGTGTCGAGATGGAGTGGGATGAGTTCAATATTCGCCGCGTAGAGCTTGATTTGGCTGATGAAGAGCTGATTCGGCAAGGTCTAGTCTACACCGGTCTGATCGTAGACGCTCGGGGGCTGAACTTACAGCGGGGCATGAGTCCTAAAGTTTTCTCCGAATCGGGACAATTGGTCTACGCCGGAGTGGCTGTCTCTTACGGCTTCCTGCAGGAGGCGGGCATTGCCTCTTATGGTCAGGAGCTAAGCCCTGAACTGCTCAGACGTATTCAGCCCGATGATACCGTCAAAGTCTCTCCCTTGGTGGTCAAGGCCCTTGAACTATCGGGTACCACCGAATCCAGCGTGATCATTAGCGATGCGGATGCCCAGGCTATTTTAGATGCCTTGGATACCTATGATTTCTTGGCCCACTACTCCGTCGTTTTCCTGATTGACTAGGCAGCATTTTCTCCAGTTCCCCATCGGCCTCATCCACTTTGGATGGGGTCTTTCTATTGACAAAAAGCGCCTCAATGCATATAGTATAGGTAGGTATATGAATATATGAGCATATATTCATATTTAAGAGAAAGGAGGTGCCCCCATGACGGAACAAAGTCCCTGCTGCGAGGTTACGGTGATCCATGAAGACCGTGTAAAACAAGTACGCCAGAACATGCCTCCGGAGGAAAACCTTTTCAACTTGGCGGAGCTTTTCAAGGTGTTTGGGGACACAACCCGAATTCGCATTCTGTATACACTCTTTCAATCGGAGATGTGCGTTTGCGACATCGCCTATCTCTTGGACATGACCCAATCCGCCATTTCCCATCAGCTGAGAGTGCTGAAAGGGGCCAAACTGGTACGCTATCGCAAAGAAGGCCGCGTGGTCTACTACTCCCTCGACGATGAGCACATCAAAGCAATTTTTGATCAAGGGTACCAACATATTCAGGAGCGTAATTGAGGTGAGATGATGCGCGTGATCTATTCCCTCCAAGGACTGGGCTGTGCCACTTGCGCAGCGAAAATCGAAACAGCCGCGGGCCAGCTGGAAAACGTGGAGAAAGCGGTAGTGGACTTCTCGTCCGCCCGCATCTTTCTGGATGTGGTCGAAGGGGACACCAAGAGAATCAAGAGCGCTTTGCAGGAGACCGTCGCCGCCTTTGAACCCCATATTGTTGTGACCGAACACAAAGCCCAAAGGCAAAAGCGAAGTATCTTTACCGCCAGGAACCTCAGTTACTTCCTTGGCATCATCGGTTTTCTCATTGCCCTTGTCTTACCGGATATGCTCTGGAAAAGGGCCCTGTACCTGGCGGCCTATGTTTTGGCTGGACACGAAGTCCTGCTCAGCGCGGTGCAAAATGCTCGAGGGGGCCGCATCTTTGATGAGAACTCCTTAATGACCGTGGCCACCCTGGGGGCTCTGGCCATAGGCGAGTTCCCCGAAGCGGCCTCGGTGATGATCTTTTACCGCACAGGCGAGTTCCTGCAGAGCCTGGCCGTGGATCGATCCCGCCGCTCCATTTCGGCTCTACTGGCGGTGAAACCAGAAATCGCCCACCGCCAAGTAGGGGATACCACCTTCGATATTGCCGTGGACGATGTGGCAGTGGGAGATCTCCTGGTGATACGTCCAGGTGAAAGGATTCCGGTTGACGGAACCATTGTCAAGGGTTTTTCGGTTCTGGACACTTCGGCACTTACAGGAGAAAGCTTGCCCCAGGATGTGGCGGAAGGATCGGAGGTTTTGTCCGGTTCCATCAATCTAAGCGGTCTCTTGACTATGCGCGCCCACAAGCTTGCAGGCGATTCCGCCGTCAGCCGTATCCTGGAGTTGGTGGAAAACGCTACGGCCAACAAAGCGCCGACCGAGGATTTCATCACCTCCTTCGCCCGTTACTATACGCCGATTGTGGTGGGCATTGCAGTCCTCATTGCCGTTTTGCCTCCCCTCCTTTTTGGCGGCGCCTTTGCAGACTGGTTCTACCGCTCCCTCGTATTCTTAGTGATCTCCTGCCCCTGCGCCCTTGTGGTGTCCATTCCCCTTGGGTTTTTTGGAGGAATTGGCCGAGCAGCCAGGCAAGGAGTGTTAATCAAGGGAAGCAACTATTTACAGGCCCTGCATGAAGCGGATACCATCGTCTTTGACAAGACGGGCACCCTCACCACAGGTCAGTTCTCCCTTCTAGGAGTCACACCCGCCAATGGCTTTTCGGCCGAGGATGTAATTAAGATGGCGGCCTGGGCAGAAAGCGCCTCCTCCCATCCCATCGCACGTTCCATCGTAGCGGCCTACGGAGAGGAGATTGACCCTGGGAGCATCACCAACCTGGAAGAGCTCTCCGGATTCGGAGTGCGTGCCCAGCTTAAAGGCCAGGACGTCCTGGTGGGCAGCGAACATCTCCTGGAGAGCGCCGGAGTTCAGATCATGACTGAGGCCACCCTATCCGGAGTTCATGTGGCCCTCGACGGGACATATGCCGGTTCCATCCAACTGGCCGATCAGGCAAAACCGGGGGCGGCCCAAGCTGTCCAGGCACTTCAAAGCATGGGAATGCAAGTCGTTATGCTCACGGGTGATGCCTCCCCAGCAGCCCACAGAGTGGCTTCGGATCTTGGCATCGGAGATGTGCGATCCGAACTCCTCCCCCACCAGAAGGTGGAGGCTTTGGAGCAGATCATGGCAGAAAAAAAGACCCCGGGTAAGGTGGTCTTTGTGGGGGATGGGATCAATGACGCTCCCGCCTTGGCCCGAGCCCATGTGGGCGTGGCCATGGGCTCCCTGGGTTCCCAGGCAGCCATTGAAACTGCGGACGTTGTGCTGATGACGGATAATCCCCTGAGCATTGTCAAGGCCTTGGAAACCGCCAAGCAGACCAATGGGACGGTCTGGCAGAACATGGGTCTCGCCTTCGGAGTGAAACTCCTTGTGCTCACCCTGGGGGCATTGGGCCTAGCCACATTGTGGGAAGCGGTCTTTGCCGACGTGGGGGTAACCATTTTAGCCGTGCTGAACTCCACCAGAATCATTACCTCAAAAAGACCCACGGCGCCTCGAACTATGTAACATCAAAATGAAGGAAGTGACCGCTGTGAAAAGCAAAGTATGGTTCGTCCTCCTGCTCATTGTGGCGCTTTTGGTCTCGATTCCAGCTCTCGCCAATGAACAAAACACCTTTACCGTGCAAGTACAGGCCACAGGCGTGGTTTATGTACCCCCGACGAAGGCGCAGATGTGGGTGGGTGCAAAAACAGATGGGCCAACGGCTGCAGAGACCTTGACCAAGAGCAATGCAGTGATGCAAAAGATCATTGGCATTGCCCAGGAGTTCACAGCACCTGAACTGGTCCGAACGTCCGAGTTTAACATGTATCAAAACGAACGCTGGGACGAGGTAAGCCAAAAGTCCATTCCCGAAGGGTTCACCCTGCGCCACGTCTTCGAAGTGCAAATCCAGGACTTAACCAACGTAGCCCCCTTCCTCGATCAGGTAACCCAGGCCGGAGCTAACATCATCTACGGGCTGCAATACGGTGTACAAGACTACCGCACTCCCCGGGAAGAAGCTTTTAAACAGGCCATGGATGAGGCGTGGTGGAAAGCTGGTCTACTGGCAGAGGCCAATCAGGCGCAGCACCTGATCTTGGACAGTGTGGAAGAATCATATTTTTACGGCGGAGAATTTGACACCCGCGGGGTCAGTGTCGGGGCGGAGCTGGCCGACTCTCTGATGCCCGGTCAACTCCAAATCGCGGTAACCATTCTTGCCAAGTTCCGAGCAGAATTGCCAAAATAGAAGGGAGCGCTGCTATGTCTCGGGTTCGAATCGGAGTGATCTCGGACACCCATGGTCTCTTGCGAAGTCAAGCCAAAACAATACTCCAGGGATGCCAGCATATTATCCATGCCGGAGATCTAGATCACCCCTCTATCCTGACGGAGTTGGCAAGCATAGCTCCAACGACCGCAGTGAGGGGCAATATGGATGTGGGCCCCTGGGCCCAGGACCTGAAAACGACCGAACGGCTTAGGCTGGATCAATGGTCGATTCTCGTGGTCCATAGTATCTCGGATCTGCCTGATCCCCTCGGGGATACGGACATTGTCATATTCGGTCATTCCCATAAGTTTTCCCAAGAAAAAAGGGAGGGCCGCTTGTATCTCAACCCGGGGAGCGCAGGCCCGAGGCGCTTTCTGCTCCCTGTGAGCATGGCTGTCCTCAGCCTGGGAAAAGAGGCCAAGGTGGAGCGAGTGCTCCTCCAGTCAAAGCTCTAAATCAAAGGCTGTCCACGGTTTGCTCTGGGGCGGTCGGCGGGAGAAGTCCAGCAGCTCCCTGGTTGTGGGGTGCCTAAAAGAGATGCCCTCAGCCCAGAGGGCGATGGTCCCCTGCTGCCTCTGGTTTTGTCCATAGCGCCGATCCCCCCAGAGGGGATGACCCATCTCCGCCAGCTGGACGCGGATCTGATGGGAACGTCCCGTCCGCAAATGGATCCTAACTAGACTCTGGCTGTTAGACATGGCTAGCACCTCGTAATCGAGGATCGCCTCTTGCGCCCCTTCTTCGTGAGGCCGAACAACACGGACCAAATTCCGCCTTTTGTCCTTCAGCAAGTAATGACGTAAGCTTCCAGACAGATGCCGAGGATAGCCTTCCACCACCCCTAGATACCTGCGCTGAAATCCGCCTTCCCGAATCTGCTGTGCAAGGCGGGCGGCCCCTTTCGAGGTCTTGCCAAAGACCATCACCCCACCTACCGGACGATCCAAACGATGCACCAAGCCCAAGTATACATTTCCCGGCTTTTGATACCTCTCCCGGATGTACTCCTTCATGATCGTCAGTAGATCCCGATCCCCGGTATAATCCCCCTGGGAGAGGAGATTGGGGGGCTTCACCACAACCAAAAGATGATTGTCCTCATACAAAATGGGAATATCCCGCATGGAAACACCTTCTAAAACCCTTTGCATCCTGCAAGGGGCATGTTCCGCTCTGTCCCTAGAAGCGGCGCTGTCACCTGTAAAACCAAAGGAGCCTGCCTGCGCTTGTAATCGTTTCTGCCGACGGCATGCAGGACCCAACGGACTGTCTCAGGGGCATAACCTTGGGAGATGATCTCCGGCGCACCAAGGCCATCGTCCAGGTAGGACCTTAGAATGCCGTCTAGGATATCATAAGGCGGCAAACTCTCGTCATCTCGCTGATTGGGCCTCAATTCTGCAGACGGGGGTTTTTCGATGGTGTTCCAGGGGATGATCTCCCGCTCCCGATTAATATAGTAAGCGAGCTGGTAAACCATGGTCTTGTAACAGTCGCCGATGGGCGCTAAACCGCCGCTCATATCTCCGTACAAGGTACAGTATCCGACCGCCAGTTCACTCTTGTTACCACTGCTCAAAACCAAACCGCCGAATTTATTGGACAGAGCCATGAGCAAATTCCCCCGCAGACGCGCCTGGATGTTTTCTTCGGCCACATTGCTCTCTGTATGGGAAAACTGCCGCTCCAAGGATGCCAGTACAGCCTGGTAGAGCCCTGTAATGGGTATCGTATCGAAGGCTATCTTCAGATTCTCTGCCACCTGCCCTGCATCGGCCGGACTGCTCGCCGGCGAATAGGGCCCGGGCTGGGTAATCCCCCAGACATTCTCTGGGCCCAGAGCTTCGGCTGCAATCACTGCGGAAACTGCAGAGTCCAATCCGCCGGACAGTCCCAAAATAATCTTGGACATGCCGCTCTTGCGTACATAGTCCCGGACACCGAGGACCAAGGCGGGAAAGACTTGGGCTGCATCATCCTCGCCTTCCATCGTTATGTCCTCTGCGGGCCGCTCTAGATCGGCGCAGGCACCGCCCACTTCAAACTCTGGGAGAAGAGTGCTCAGCCGGCCTGCGTTATCCGCGGCAAAGCTTCCCCCTGAAAAGATCAGGCCATCATTGGCCCCGACCTGGGAAACTCTGATGATGGGCATGTTTGCCCTTTTCGCCACATCCAAAAGCTCGGCCCTGCCCTTACGGCCCTCACCAAGGCGAAATGGGATCGCAGCCAGATTGATGATCAGGTCCGCGCCAGCTTCTTGCAGCTCCAGTGCCAGGTCAAGCCGGAGTTCCAGTCCAAGAGTGAAGGCGACGGTTCTTGATCCCAGCTGCAGAAGGATGCTCTTTTCGCCTGGATGGAAATAGAGAGTCTCATCGAAACCCCGAAATCTCGTCAGCTGCCGCTTGGGCTGGATGCCAAGGACGGCGCCAGCCTGGATTACACAGGCCGCGCTGAACAGGCGATCCCCCTCGACCCAGGGTGTGCCGAACGCAATCGCCGTGTTGGGATAACTTGCCGAGAAAGCCTGAACCTCCCTGATACTCTCCTGTACGCCTTGTAGGAACTCTTGCTTAAATAGGAGATCCTGGGGAGGGTAACCCGTCAGAAAGAGTTCAGGAAAGACAATCAGCTCCTCATTTTGGTGGTCCTGAACAATATGGCGTAATATCTTCAGATTGCCCTGAAGGTCGCCCACCGTGGGATTGACCTGCGCTAAATAGATTCCCATACACCCGCCTCCTCTGCTGGATTGGGATCCTCGCTCCCGAGTTTAGCCAACTCACGCCGCAAGAACCACAGGGTCGTTATGGTCGCCACCACATCCGCCACAGGATAGGCCATGTACACCCCGGCCACACCAAAGAATCGAGGCAAAATGAACACTAAGGGGATCAGCAGCAAGACCCGGCGGCTCAAAGACAAAAAGGCCGCCTTCTTGGGCTTGCCCAAGGCCTGGAAGAAGTTTGCTCCGATGATCTGAATCCCAATAATCGGATAGGACACCATCACAATTTTCATGGCCTGCATACCGAGATCCATCAGCTCAAGATCGTGTTTTCCGAACAAAGACACCAACGGGACGGGTGCCAAACGTGTGACTGCGAAGCCCAGCGTGGACATGATCGTCCCCCCGGCCGCCGCATACCAGAGGGTTTCCTTGACCCTTTCATACTTCTTTGCGCCGTAGTTAAAGCCTAAGATAGGCTGAGCCCCCTGATTAATCCCGAAAATGGGCATCAAGAAGATGGTGTTGACACTGAAAACAATACCCATGGCCGAAATGGCCAAATCTCCGCCATAGTGAGCGAGGGATTGGTTCAGCAGAAAATTCTGTACGCTTCCCGCCAGCTGCATGGAGAAGGGAGCAAATCCGATGGAGACGATCTGCACAACCACAGGCCACTGGATTCTGAAAATGCTGCGGAAATCCAAGCGCAGCTGGCTCTGGCCTCGCAGAAAGAAGGACAACACCCACGCTGCGGATACCACATGTGAAAGCACGGTGGCCAAAGCGGCTCCGGCCACTCCCCAGCCTAAGACAAAGACAAAAACAAAGTCCAGAATAATATTTGTAATGGCGCCAATGAGCATAGTGGCCATGGCGATTCTGGGACTTCCCTGTGCTCGAATCATGTGGTTCATGCCAAAGCCGATGAACTGAAACACGGTCCCCAGAAGAATGATGCTGAGATAGTCTCTTGCATAGGGCAAGACTGCATCACTGGCCCCCATCAAGCGAATCAGGGGTTCTAGAAAGGCGACGCCAAGTACGGTCATGACTACGGAAACCAGAATCAAAAGGCCCACGGCGTTGGACATGATCCGCTCCGCCTCCGCCTGTCTTTCTTCCCCCAGACGAATGGAAATCAGGGCGGTGGCGCCTAAGCCGATCAGCATGGAGAAGGCCATCTGCACCAGCATAATCGGGAATATCACTGTCAGCCCGGCAAGACCCAAAGGTCCAACTCCGTTTCCAACAAAAATGCGGTCCACCACATTATAAAGGGCTTGTACAAGCATTCCTACAATGGCAGGCAGGGAAAAACTAAGCAACAAAGGAAAGATTCTTTCCTGCCCTAAACGTTCAGCACGATTCATGAAGAGATCACCTTTCTACGATCTAGATCAATAACTCTGCTCGCGGTGTCTGGATCGAGCCTGGATCCCCTGTTCCTCCAGACGTTTGACCAATTCCACGGCAATGGCCACGGAACGATGCTGCCCACCTGTACACCCAATGCCAATGGTTAAGCGAGCCTTACCTTCCTTGGCGTAATTAGGCAGCAAATCCCGGATCAAGTTGGTGAACTCTTCAAGGAAAAGCTGTGTGACAGGGTAGTTCAAGACATAGTCAGCCACTTTGGCATCCTCACCAGTGAGAGGGCGCAGTTCATCCACATAGTAAGGGTTGGGAATAAAGCGTACGTCAAAGACGATATCGGCATCGATGGGGGCACCATATTTGTACCCAAAGGAAAAGACATCGACAAGCAGGGCATCCTGTAGCGGCAGACCGAGATAAATCTCGTTGATGCGCACCCTTAAGTCCATAGGGCGCAGATCGGTGGTGTCAATGATCACATCGGCCATCTCCCGAGCTTCACTTAAGAGACGGCGCTCGGCGGTAATGTTTTCCGCTATACTTTCCGACTTGGTCTGACCTTTCACCAAAGGATGCAGGCGCCTGGTTTCGCTGAAACGCTGAATTAACACGGTGTCACTGCAGTCCAGGAAAATGAGATGATAGGAATGACCGCTATGCTCCAGCCAATCCAACGATCGGCGTAAGTCGCTGAAATACTCGCGAACGCGGATGTCAATGGCTATGGCGTATTGGCGATTGGTCACGGTTTGACCATGCAGCTCCAGCAAGGGGGGCACCAGAGCTGGCGGCAGATTATCGATGCAGAAGAAGTGAAGGTCCTCTAAGGCCTTCATAGCCTGGGTCTTACCAGCCCCTGACAATCCCGTAATAATCACAAAATCTACGTCTTTCATGGGCTGAGTTCACCTCGTTCCAGAATTTCCACCACAGCCTGTAAAACGCCGTCTTCCTCGTTTGTGCCGGTGATCCAATCCGCTTCCTTCTTCAGCAGCGGATGGGCATTGCCCATAGCCACGGAAAACCCCGCCGACTTGAGCATGGTGAGATCATTCTCCCCATCGCCGAAGGCGACGATGTGTCGCTGGTCCACATTGAGCAGTTTCGACACGGTGCGCAGGGTTCTGCCCTTACTGACCCTGGCATCTACCACTTCCAAGTAGCTAGGGATCGAACGTGTGGCCGCAACCTGGGGCAGCTCTTGACCCAGCTTAGCCTGGATGTCTATAATTCTCTCCTGTTCACCCATTAACAGGATCTTGTGGACCTCGCCGACTGTTTTCAAATCACGAATTTCGCCGTAAAAGCCCACCATGTCACCTTCATGGGTTGACCATGGATTAGGCGCTTGAATAAACCAATCCCAATTGGAATACAGATTGACGCTCAAGCCGACTTCCGAAGCAAGGGCAATCACCCTTTGGGCCGCCTCGGCTAGCATGGTCTGGGACAGCAAAATGCGTTCTTTTTGGACCACAAGGGCCCCATTTAGGCTGATGTAGAAGGGATCCAAACCAAGCTCCGCCGCAATGGGGTCCATCGCCTTAGGCGGCCGAGCGCTGGCTAACATGATCTGGATGTTCCTGGACAAAAGGAGACCTATGGCCTTTTTCGTGGATGGCAAAATCTTGTAGTCGGTGGTGAGCAGTGTTCCGTCAATATCGAAGACAAACAGCCTTGAGCTCAATGGGGAAACTCCTAACCTCTATTCTCCTTGCTATTCTTCCACAAGGGCCGCCATCTCCCTGCAAGCAAAAAAATAAACCCCCAATTTGAGGGTGCGTCTTCGGGATTTGATCCCGGAAAAATGCCGGCATAGTTGGTATGTATTTACCGGCTATGCCGACTTTTCTGGTTCCTGTGTGGTTGCGGTTGCTGGTGGTGTGAACTCGTCTTTACAGTTTCAGACAATTTTGATGCGCTGCACTCGTTTACCATCGATCTACTCGGCTTTGCAGACGATTTGCTGAGTAAAACAATATCTATCCTCTATCCATACGGTCACAGTTGGCGGAAATCCATTCTTGACTTCGTTTGCGAAGCCCGCTCAAACATTGATGACCGGACGTAGACACGCACCCGTTTGAGATCGGGCTGTTCTTGCCACCGTTTCCGGCGTGCCCTGCACCATTATTTCGCCACCGGCGTCTCCGCCCTCAGGCCCGAAATCAATCACCCAATCGGACATTGCCATGACATCAAGATTGTGTTCTACGCAAATCACGGTGTTGCCATTGGCAACCAATTCATTCAACAGCGCAACCAGCTTTTTGACGTCGTGGGGATGAAGCCCCTTGGTCGGTTCATCCAAAAGATACAGCGTATGTCCGTATGGTTGCTTTCCGAGTTCCTTTGCCAGCTTTATGCGCTGCGCTTCTCCGCCCGATAAGGTCGTGGCGGACTGGCCAAGGCTCAAATATCCAAGACCGACTTTCTGCCAAACAGTCAACCGATCCATAATGGGTGGCACGTCGCAGAACACAGCAGAGGCCTCCGCAATGGTCATCTGCAAAATGTCGGAAATGCTGAATCCTTTGTACTGTACTTCTAAAATACTCTTCTGGAACCTTCGCCCGTGGCAGACGGGGCATTTCACCTGAACATCCGGCAGGAAATGCATAGTTATGGTAAGCTCACCGCTCCCTTCGCATTTCTCGCATCTGCCTCCCGGAGTATTAAAGGAGAAATGTTTTGGCAGCAGTTTCTTCTTTTTCGATTCATCCAACACTCCCTAGTGCCATCAGAATGAATGGGTGCTCGGTTGTATGTTCTTGCTTAAGATAAGCGAAATCTCAGCCCTGATATCTTCTTCGGATATGAATCTGCCTTTTACTACGATTTCAACAATCAACGTGTCCACGAGATGGATCAGTGTGCGGACGACAACGGCACAATCAGCAGGATTTAGTAGGTATGGCCTAAGAATCTCAGCATGCCGGGTGAATACAGACTCTTCATATCTTTCCATGGCTTGAATATGTTCCTCGTCACCGTCAAAGGACATATAAACTTTGATGCCAAGCCGGTAGAGGTGCCTGTCAAGATCGGATA
>DUPN01000074.1 GCA_012838305.1 Bacillota bacterium
TACGATTATGAATTCTCCCAATATGACCTGAGAGACGTCAATCATCTAGGCTTGTACGGTTACGACTACCTGGACCATTACTGGACAGAAGAGAAGCGATGGGCCTTCTTTATTAAGGTCGACGGGAAACTAGCGGGATTTGCCATGGTTAACAACTATCGAGCGGACGAAACAGAAATCGATTATTCGCTGGCGGAGTTTTTCGTGATGTACAAGTATCGCCATCGTGGCGTAGGAAAGTACGCCGCTTATCAAGTCTTTGACATGTTCCCCGGGAAATGGCAACTCAAGAGACACCCAAAAAATACGAACTCGGTGCATTTTTGGGACAAGGTCATCCATGAATACACCGGAGGAAACCATATCTACCTTCCGGCGCACCCCCAGGCCATCTACGATGATGGTTCGCTTGGTGATGTCTTCATTTTCGATTCACGAGCCATGACGCCATGTAAGGAAGATTAGCAGAGCACTTTCCAATCCCTTTCCTGCCAGAACGAAACTGATTTTGGCAGTTACCATGCAATCAGCGGTGTCCCGAAAAAGGAAGTCTCACCACAACTTCACTTTGCGGGACGCTTTTTCTGTCTGTAATCCTACTCGGAGTTCTAAAGATGCCAGAACGATCACCGTCATCATTGGTTATGGAATAGTTGAGCCAGACGGACGTCTTGCATGTTTGTCTGTCCATCGCATGGAAATCAGCGCCGCAGGTGGCCACAGTATCGTCAGCCAAGCTGCAGGTTAGGGCATAATTTGGAAAAACGAGTCTGATTATGATACAATTGATTCAACAAATAGGATGAGGTGATACAAATGCGTAAAGGTTACATACTGATTGCTGTAGTGGCCTCTTTACTGCTTACGGGCTGCTTTGGCCCAGCCGGCTACCATTTTGATGACAGCCCGACTATGCTGGATATTACATTGAAGCGAACCCCTAATGGCGACACGATTCCAACAGATGCAAAGGTTAGAATCTGGAAAACCAACCCTGAAGGACAGATCGTGTACAGTCTTCACAGAGATGTCACCATTGATCCCGACTCACAAATCGCAAAACTCGCGGTTGAGGTCCCCGCCAAGTCAGCATACAGAGTCACGGCGATGCATGCCAGCCAAGGAGTCTTTGAAATTGGGGAGCGGATGATCAATGCACCCCGCGAACAGATAACGACAGTCACGATATCACTCACGCCAATAGACGTTACCATCAATGCACCGGACAAAGTGTATAGTGGCGGGTCGCTAGGCCAGTTCACTGTGGCGCTGCCTGAAGAATACAGCCATCTCTTGGAGTACGGAATCATGATCGGCTCCACCCCTTGGACCGAAAATGGAAACGAAGATATCCTCTATCTTGACCTCGACGAGGCTTATCTCCCCGAAGTCACTGAGGCGCAGACATTATACTACCAGATGGTCGTTGTGGCCAAGAAGGGCACCTTCACCGGCGAGCGTCCCACTGCGTATTTTCCAGATCTCAACGAACAAGCCTTACCCCATATTGCGATTCACCCCTAGAATTTAAGCCACCTTCAAGGTGGCTTTTCCATAACCAAAAGGACCGCAAATCACTTTACAGCCTTACTTTACGTATGGCGTTCCCGACGGGATGCTAATCTATGACCTTCTGATTCGTAGTCAGAATTCTTCCTTCCACCTTCCTCCACTCATGCTCGAAGATGCTCGTCTAGCCGCCCGGACTGGGTCCGATGTGTTGTACAAAGATGCAGGCCAATTCGTCACCGTTTAGGCGAGTGACTGCATCGCCAGGGCGCCGAACTTTGGCCTGCAACACGGGGGAGATCCCTTAAGCAGCGGACTTGAAAAGTAGTCAAGTTCCTCCCCGCTAGAGTCCGGTTCCTCTGTAGCAAAGCATCTCTCTGCCCAGATGTGACTTGGGCCTGTACTTCCACCCAATCCATGGTCCTTCTGGCCGTTTACCCGCTGCCTCCCCATAACGGGGCAATCCCACGCCGCTCCACAGCACATCAGCGCCACTAGTCGCCTTTTCCGCTGCCCTTAGAACAGGTTGTTCAAAAAGTGAGAGATGACTCCGCCCATGACGGAACGGGATCTGTGTGCAGCATACCCAAAGGCCAAACTGACCAGGAAAATCGAAAGTGCCCCGCCAATTGGCTGTACCAGATTATCCACCATAACCCCCATGAAATACCATCCGGGCATGTGCAGGACCACAAACATGACGGACGTGATGATATTGGCTGTCCGAAAGGAGTATCGCCGCTGCAGATTGCCAAGAATGGCCCCTCTCATGAGGAACTCCTCTAGTGTGGGAGCAATTATGATCACATTCAACAAGGGAAAGCTCATTTTGGTTGGCAGCAGCGGATTGCCCTGAAGATAGTTGGGCACGATGCCGGTTAGAGCGATCAAGACCCCTAGACCGCCTCCCCAGGCCAGCCATCCTTTCCAGTTCGCTAGGTTCAAAGTGTCACGTACCGTTCGCTCAGAAATCCTTAGCAGCCAGAGCGCGGGAATGATCCAGAGGATAATCTTCGCAGTGAGCCAATATAAAAATGCGCCTTGACTCGTTGCCAGCCAGCCGCAGCTTCTCTCAAGACTGCTCTTGGCTATCCAGACACCTGTCCAGAAAACGATGATTGCGGAAAACACAAGATAAGTTGCTTTGACGATCGATTTTGTCTGTGACGAGCCCTGTTTTTTCAAGTTCATTGGCCCTCCCTCCCTTATCTTAATAAGCAGCAGGCTGGCTACCTTAATGACCGAGCTCTATGGACCCGCTTGGATCTGGCACCTTCCTGCTGAACTCCTGCGTGCCACTCCACAGAAGGCGACAGCGTTTGCTGCCAAGCGTCCCTATATCCAATTTGTGAATACTTCTGCCTAATTTTGCCACTCCCTTCCGCGACTATCTTCTGTGGTGCAGAAAAAGGCAAATTGCGTCCGTGCTTCGCGCGGCATTGACTACAGTCCGAGCGGCTCATCGTGAGACCATTGTGTCTCCAACTGCGGGAGTTGTACCCGTGTCATGGCCTCTCCCCATGCAAAAAGCACCCCCCAGCCTTATGGAAAGTGCTTTTCCGTCAACCTGAAAGACTGTTACGATGAGCTAACAAAACTGTATCGCTCCATTGACTTCGAGCAAGACTTCTTTTGCCACAATCAAACAATAATTGATCACAAAGTTGATGGTGATCTGTTGGCCAACAGCAACGGGTTCACCAATGATCCTAAACTCTACATCGTGCTTCTGCACGACTACCTGACCTGGCCATTGCGTCAGGTCTAGCGGGCAGACAACGGCGTCTTCTCGGTAGGTGATAATGGACGTAGCTGACCCACTTGCATCCGCTGCTGTTACTTGCAGTTGCCAAGTGTTGAATACCTTGTCTTGGTCTACTATGGCCGTGAAAGAAAGGGGAATGAGCGTTACAGTGAACGGATCGAGGGGAACGCCAGGGACAGTAAAAGTGATTTGGTTATTCGGTTGCTGCACTCTTTCCTTACAAAGGACTTTCAAGGTCTTTAGCTGATGATCTTGGAAGTCTTGGAGTGACATTTGATTTGAA
>DUPN01000075.1 GCA_012838305.1 Bacillota bacterium
AAAACCTATAATATTGTGGTCGTGGCCGAAGGTGTCAGGCCCATCACCGGTAAGAGGGGCGATGAGAGTCCTTCGGTGCAGATTGGACGCTATATTCAGGAAAAGGCGGGTTTTGATACTCGAATTACGATTCTAGGGCACATTCAAAGAGGAGGAGCCCCTACTGTTCGTGATCGCCTTTTGGCCAGCCGTCTAGCCTATCACGCCATTGAACTGGTCTACCAAGGCAAGAGTGGAAAAATGCTGGGCGAAGTGGACCAGGTTGTGAAGTCCTTTGATCTGGCCTATGTGTTGGCCCAGGGTAAACAGTTGAACCTTGACTACTATCACTTGTCGAACATATTGTCATCGATCTAGGAGGTCGAAAATGCGCAAAACCAAGATCGTGTGTACGATCGGTCCGGCCAGTGAGAGTCCGCAAACTATCAGAGCACTCATCCGGGCTGGCATGAATGTGGCAAGACTCAATTTCTCCCATGGAGCACTTGAGGAGCACCGGCAGCGGATTATGAATCTTAGAGAAGCCGCCGACGAGCTAGGTGCTAATCTGGCTCTGCTCCTGGACATTCAGGGACCGAAGATCCGCATCGGGCGTCTCACCAGTGAACCCGTTGAGCTCATTCCTGGACAGGAGTACATACTCACTGTGGACCCTTATGAAGGTGACAGCAATAAAGTCCATGTTGACTATCCTTATCTCAATCGAGATCTCCGTCCCGGGTCCGTTGTGTACATTGATGATGGACTCTTGGAGCTTTTGGTCACCGAGATTAGAGGGTCCGATGTCGTCTGCCAGGTTGTGGTGGGAGGGGAGCTTCTCTCCCGAAAGGGTCTGTCTTTACCTGGCATCGATGTGGACTTGCCGCCCATTACAAGGGAAGACGCGGAACACATTCGTTTTGGCGTCAAGCATGATGTAGATTTTATCGCTGCATCTTTCGTCCGGAAAGCAGAACACGTGGAGGCAGTGCGGCAGATTGTGCGAGAGGCCGGGGGAACCCAGCACATTGTGGCCAAGATTGAGAGCAACGCCGGGCTGCGGAATATTGACGAGATCGTGGCTGCCTCTGACGGCATCATGGTAGCCAGAGGTGACTTGGGTGTGGAGATCGCTGCGGAGGAAGTTCCCCTAGCCCAAAAGATGCTGATACGTAAGTGCAATAGGGCGGGTAAGCCTGTGATTACTGCCACTCAGATGCTCGATTCCATGATCCGTAATCCCAGACCCACCAGGGCTGAGGTGACAGACGTGGCCAACGCTATTTTCGAAGGCACAGACTGCGTGATGCTGTCTGGTGAGACAGCGATGGGACGGTACCCTGTTCGCGCGGTGCAGGTGATGGACAAGATCGCTTGCCGTATGGAGCAAGTTATCGATTATGCAGCTGTGTTAAGGGAGAAGACGAACGAAGCGCGCAACGCCATCGATCAAGCGGTGACCTTGGCGGCCTGTCAGGTGACGCATGACTTGGAGCTTGGTGTCATGATCTGCTCCACCTACTCTGGGGCCACTGCCAGATCTCTGTCACAGAAGCGTCCCAAGGCTACCATTTTTGCCATTTCACACAATGAGCGTGTCGTGAGGCAGCTGGCCATGTCCTGGGGCGTCTACGCCGTATTTCAGGAGAAAGACACCGACATTGAAACGTCCATCAGTACCGCCATAGAGAAAGCGATGCGTCGCAGCTTGCTTGCGCCCGGTGACATTGTCACCATTGTTACTGGATTATCCGTGGGGATACCAGGTAAGACAAACATGCTGCAGGTACGAGAGGTTGAGATCGTTGAAGATCGGTAAGCTATCTGGGGAGATGCTCGAACAGCTGGTACTATCCACCATCGAGTTCAGGCGTGAAGACGTTTTGGTCCATGCGGGACTGGGAGAAGACTGTGCCGTCATTGATTTTGGCGACGAGGTTTGTCTGGTCACGAGCGATCCCATCACTGGTGCTCTGGAGGGTATGGGGGAGCTCGCGGTTCATGTAGCCTGCAACGATTTGGCGGCCAATGGTGGTACTCCCGTTGGGGTTCAAGTGGTGCTGCTCCTGCCTGAACAGACCTCCTTGGAGCAAGTTCACCGGATTATGGAAGACATCCAACATACCGCAGCCCATCTAGGGGTGGAGGTTGTGGGAGGCCACACAGAAATTACCAGTAAAGTGGTTGATCCCATTGTCTCTATCACTGCTATTGGTCGAGCACCGAAGGGCCGTTATGTCACCTCCAAAGGCGCCAAAGTGGGCGACGACATTCTGATCACCAAGGGAGTGGGCATCGAGGCTACCGCCATCTTGGCTAGGGATTTTGGCCATCGTCTCCCCTTCACCATTGATGCGCACGAGATCGCAGGCTTCACGAAGCAACTTTCTGTGGTCGCTGAAGGTCTTGTGGCCGCGGAGCATGGTGTACATGCCATGCACGACATTACAGAAGGCGGTCTACTGGGCGCGGTGAGGGAAATTTGCTACGCCTCCCGGGTGGGAGCGGAGATTCGAGAGGCAGATGTTGCCATTCCCCAGTTAACCAAGGCCATTTGCGAACACTTTGAACTGGATCCCCTCAAGCTTCTGTCGTCGGGTTCCATGTTGATTGTGGCACCAGAAGGTCAGGCACTAATCAAGAAACTACAGGCAATTGCCATCCCAGCTTTTGCGGTGGGAAAGGTCACTGCGGGTGATCATCCGGTACTGATTCGAACGACTGGAGAGAGAGTGCCTATTGTCTCCCATGTAGAAGATGAATTGTGGCGTTTTTTCAACATGAACTAAAGAATGGTGGAGTTCAGAAGATGCAGGCAAATCCAGGTAAAGAACTTGAATTGACGGTCGAAGGTAGGAGCTATCTCCGCATCCCTGTGCGCACCGAGCTGATCAAGGCGTCTGACGACATTCTGCAGGTGGTCAAAGAATTCACCGCAGGCCATCTGAAGGATGGTGATTTGCTTGTGGTGAGCGAAAAGGTGGTGGCGATTACCCAGGGACGAGCGTTTCGGATGAGTGAGATCAAACCCTCACGGCTGGCCACATTTTTGAGCAAGTTTGTCTACAAATCACCCTATGGGATTGGTTTAGGCTCTCCCCATACGATGGAACTTGCCATCCGCGAGGTGGGAGTCCTGAAGATTCTCTTTGCCAGTATAGTGGGGGCCATCGGCCGGCTTTTTGGCGTGCGGGGTTTGTTTTATCGGATCTGCGGTCCTAAAGCCAGGGCCATTGATGGACCTTGCGATTACACCATCCCGCCATATAATGATTACGCTGTATTGGGACCAAAAGACCCCGATCTGGTGGCCCAGCAGATTAAAAAGGAAGTGGGCTGCAAAGCAGCCATCATAGACGCCAATGACCTTGGTGTTAACATCCTGGGAGTTTCAGGTCCAGAGGTGGATGTCTCTTTGCTCACAAAACTTCTCAAGGATAATCCCCTCGGTCAATCGTCGGAACAAACGCCCATCGGTATCATTCGGGTCGTGGAAGAAGAGGCCTTAGTGGGCCAACCTGGCTAGAGAATTACATAAGGAATGAACTCATTGATACAAGACAGCATTTGGACGAACAAATACTTGGTGGCATTCATGGCGGTTTTCGCTTGTATCCTCTGGGGTAGTGCGTTTCCGGTCTTGAAAATAAGCTATGCTGAGCTGCAGCTGACCGAGTCCGATGTCTCGGCAAGGATGCTCATCGCCGGTGCGCGGTTTTTCCTCGCGGGAGTGATGGTTTTCGCCTTTCAAGGCCTTATTTTGCGTCACCAATTTCGAGTTCCTCGGTCTAAGCTACTGCCATTATTTCTGTTGGGGTTGGCCCAGACAGGTTTGCAGTACTATTTCTTCTACAATGGAGTGGCTCGAGTAAGCGGAATCAAGGGCGCCATCCTTAATGCTGTTGGCAACTTCTTTGTCGTCATAGTAGCACACTTCATCTACAAAGATGATCGCCTCAACTTCGGCAAGCTCTTAGGTCTAGTGGCGGGGTTTGGCGGCATCATTCTTGTCAACTGGCAGCCTCACGCCGCCATAGGCTGGCAGTTCACTTGGCGCGGCGAGGGCTTTTTGATTTTTGCTGGCCTGGCCAGCGCCATCGGGACCTTTTGGGCGAAGAGTATGGCTAAGACATTAAGTCCCATCGCCATCAATGCCTACCAGCTGACCTTGGGTTCCTTTTTACTATTGGTGCTGGGTGTTCCAACCATATTGGACGGTAGTCTCAAGCCGACCCCGCTCTTCTGGGTTTTGTTCATCTACTCAGCCCTGTTGTCTGCGGCAGCTTTTTCCATCTGGTACATGCTGCTCAAGCACAATAAGGCCGGGGAAGTCACTTTCTATCGTTTTGTGATCCCTATCTCAGGGGCTATCCTGTCTGCCCTTTTTCTCCCGGGGGAGCAGTTCAATCCATTCCTCTTGGTCGCTTTGCTTCTGGTGGCCCTTGGAATCGGTGCAGTCAATCGCTGGCAGAGGACCGGTGGCCAAGTGAACAGACAAGAACACCCAAGTTAGGGTGTTCTTTGGTAGTGCGGTGTCTTTAGTCTGCTGTTACTACGGTGACAGGGAATGTGAACACATTTGGCAGTGTCCCGAGGGCCACGAACTCTTGAATGTCCTCCAACGCTTTGAGCTTCGTCTGGAGGCTTACGGTGTTGTTGAAGCTTAACGTGTTAGCTACCTCGTTCACTACGATGTCAGTGATCGTTACAGTCCCGACAAAACGGAAGACCTCACAGTACAGGAATCCGAGAACGTCGCCGGGCACAAAGAACTTCTGGAACTGATAGTCGCGTGTGAAGCGGAAAGTGTACTCCAGGGGGAAGGAGTCCTCGCCGGGAGTCTCAACGGTGAGTTCTTCTTGCACAATATACTCCACCTGCACAAGCCCAAGACCTATAAACGTGCAGCTTGCGACGGCAACAGTGGCATCACCTGTGATGATGGTGTCCGGGGTTAACGTAACACCTAGCGGTGGAACAATCCCTGTGACAGGGATTATCTCGGATTCGTAAAAATACTCATCGGCCCACACTCGGGGTATCTTGACTTTTTCGAGTCGCATCTAGTGTCACCTCCTTTGCCGCATCTTACGACAGCTAGGACGAATCTGCGTCAGTACCCGGTTCTCATTTTGATATCTGGAACACCGTTCGCTTGCGAGGTGAACACAGGGCCACGGTCAGCTGCTTTTGCTGAACGAGTTTGAGCTTGAGCTTGATTGTTAGCTGTCCGTCAAAGGAAGCATTGGCAGCGGTTGGCGGATTGGATGGATTCAACGTAACCCTGTTTTTCCCTTGGATCTGGAGCACCCTGCATTCCAGATCCTCGAGTATGTCCGCATCGCGTTCCAGCAGTTCACATGGTGTACAGTCCTCAAAGGTCACTGTTCTGGATGCTTGAAATGCATATTCCAGAGGAATGCGTTCTTGATCTGGCGTAATGATGGTGAGTTCCTGCTGAACCATGAAGACAAGCTCTGCTCGGATCGTGTTTTCGACCAGGTCTACCTGGGGCGTGCAACGCAGCAGCCCTACCTCTACGGTGCCGGAGATGGCGCTCCCAGGAGGTACCGGTATCCCCCCTATCTCGGCCCCCGTGTCGATCCCCCGGATAGTAAAGCAATCTTCACAAACTACCCTATCCACGAAGACTCTTTCACATAGTCCCACTATAAGGCTCCTTTCGTTTGTAACTAACAAAGACTTCTTGATACGAAAATATGTCTATCATCCCTGATCCGTAACGGGACGGTGTTCCTGATTGTGGATTCCCGGTACGGCCTGGGTTTTTTGGGCATAGCATAGAGCATGTTAGACTTGGTCGGAGGTGAACGGGGGGCATGATACGAATCGCCATGATGATTCCATCACTGACGCCTTGGCCTTTGGGAAGAATGATCGAATTGGACCAGGTGAGCTTGGCCTTATTTGCACCGTCTGGCATCGATTGGAGAGGGCAGACCATGCTTTGCCTGCACCTAGAGGAAGGCCGGTGGGTGCAGCGAAGAACAACATTTCCCCAAGCTGTGTACAACCGCTGCTACTCTGAACAGCGTTCCCTGATCCAGCGCTTGGAGAGAGTGATCGGGGAGAAGCGTGTCTTTAACTATGTCACCCGTTTTGACAAGTGGGAGATTGACCGAGTGCTCCGCCGGGGCGGGCTCGGTGGGTACTTGCCTGAGACCTTCCCATTCAAGGAGGGAATCTGGGCTCAGATGGTGGATGGGAAGAACGGGGTCTTAATCAAGCCCCGCCGTGGGCAGGGTGGGAAGGGCATTTATCGCTTGAGACGAAGGGCCCATGGAGAAATTGAGGTGTCTGAGGGTTTTGGGCTGAGACCAGTGGCCGCTTTACCGGACGATCGGGATCGCTGGTCTGTTTCACACATAATTCAAAAGGAGATCTCCATGCTGAAGTGGAAGGACAGCGTGTTTGACATGCGCATCTTGATGCAAAAGGACAAAAACGGCCAGTGGCAAGTTTCCGGAGAGCTCAGCCGGGTGGCGGTTCCAGGGGTTTTCGTCACCAATCTGTGCAAGAAGATTTGCTTCGCAGAAGACGTCTTGGTCCAGGTGGGATTGGATCCCGCAGAGATTCTCCCCAGATTGGA
>DUPN01000076.1 GCA_012838305.1 Bacillota bacterium
CCCCTCGCTGGCAGGCCTCTGCTGCTGCATGGCCCCAAACAATCCGCTACTGGTCATCAACACGCTGATTCCCGATGTGCCGTTGTAATCAACCAACATCCCGAACAGCTTCACATCAAGTGCATCATCTGCCACAACACCAAAGCGGATCTCAGTGGGATAGCAGTCAAAGTTCATGCCAAAAATGGGTTCGTCAAAAAAGACCGCAAAGCTGGTGCAAGCAGCTGCCACATCTGCCCCTACCAGAACTGCCAACAAGACAAGGGGAAGTATGCGCTTGATCTCATTCTCCCTTTCCCTTGAGAGCTTGCCCATTCCCGACCTGCGAGACTACCTACGCAGCTCAGTACTCGTGGGTCGGCTAGCCTAGTCAGTGTTGTGCAGGATGCCTCAGTGTCTTCCATAGTCCCATGACTGTAGCCGCGGTTCCCACCACTAACAGGATAGTTTTGTTCTTCCAGAGCAAATCCTGCCGATATTTGAAACTGTATTCGGCCAGGTGGTAAAGGGGGCTGAGAAACCAGGGGAACTTCTCCTGAAGATAGTAGGCGGCACCCCAATATCCCATGCTGCTTGCATAGGCCCAGATCACGCTGGGACTGAAGGAACCGATCAGGATGGACAATCCTCCCAAGGCGACCATGGATGGAAACAGCACTCCAAAGGCTTTGAGAAACGACAGCCCTGGCAGAAAGATATGCAGCCATAGGGAATAGACCAGGCAGGTCGATACCAGGTATGTGCTCAGTCCCACCAACTTCTGCTCTAAGGCCTTCCCCTCTCCCCCAGGCCTCTGGTTGATGATCTCCGCCATATTATGCTGGTCTGCCACAATACCATAGGTGACCAATAGGCCCACAAGGGGAAAGAGCAGTTCTGAAAAAGCCAGGGTGAAGTACTCCTTAACCCCCAAGGGTTGGTGCTTAAGGATACCCAAGGAGCTAACCAGAAAGACGGCCAGTCCCGTCACGGCCAACAAGGAAATAGGCAGCTTAGCTCCTAGAGTGATCTTAAGCGCCAGTCTAAGTCTTCCCGCCAAAGGACTTTGGGCAACACGAAAATCCCCTCTTGCTCTCTGTTTCAAGGCAGGCAGCGATTGATCCATCCTCTGGCGTTCCGCTGCCCAGAGCAGGATGAAAAACGATGCGGCAGCCACAAGGAAGGAGTAAACGACCCGCGCCCAAACCTGAGGGTCAGCGCATGGATGCATGGGCTTGCCGATACTGCGGTAGAACCAGAACATGGAGGTGCTGGGCACGTTGACCAAAACCAGCCAGAGGATCACGACGGGAAAGACCCACAGCTTCAGATCTGGAAGTATGGACGTCGCCATGAACACAACAGCTACCCAAGCTGTCAAACCTGGGATCAAGTTCAGTGCCATGCTCTGCAAGAAGATGCCAAAGTCGGGCCATAGCCCTTGTGTCAGCCCCACCACAAGCACTCCGGCGATTACACCACTGAGATGAGGTATCAGAACGCCGCATACAACGGCTGCCAACCGCGCTGCGACGAGCCCAAAAGTCCGGATGGGCTTAACGTTAACAAGGCTGGAAAAGCGATAGCGGCGATCACGGCTGCCAGAAAACCATACTACCACTGTAACAGCCAATAAGGGCAGCCCCACCGCAGCAAAGGAAGTGCGATGGGCCCACTCCTGCGCCATGGTGGCTATTCCAAGTTCAGCGGCTGCAGCAGTTACTGCGTCTCGGGATGCGTACTCAACTCCACCTGAATGGGTGAGCAAACTGCTCAGGGCCAAGAGGATCAGAGTCCACAGACTGTACAGGTTGTACTGGAGCTCCCTGATAAAAATGCCCACTCCGATCACCTACCCTTAAGCAGAGCGAGATAGGCGTCCTCGAGGGAAGCAGTAGCACCTATGCGTATGCTTAACTGGGCAGGTGTTCCCGCAAACAGAATCTCGCCCTTGTCCATAATTGCCAGTTCAGGCGCTAAATGGCTGAGGTCCTCCACAATATGGGTGGAGATAATCACTATCCTATCCTTTTGCGCTTCGCACAGCTCACCAATCAGCCTGCGGAAGGACACCCTTTCCTGGGGATCCAAGCCGGCAGTGGGCTCATCCACGATGATCACCCTGGGATCGTGAAGTAAAAGCTGCGCTATACCCAGGCGCTGTTTCATGCCTCCCGAGAACGTCCCCACCTTTTCCCCCTGCACGTCCCAAAGATTGACTCTCTCCAGTACGAACCTGATCCTCGCAGCTCTTACTCTAGCAGAATGGATATTGGACAGGATCGCTAGGTAATCCAAGCATTCCGCCGCTGTCAGATGCGGGTAGAATCCAAACTCCTGAGGCAGGTAACCCAACAAGGCTCTGACCGCTTGCTTGTCCCTGACCAGGTCGTATCCAAAAACCTTAACCTGGCCGCTGGAAGGCAGCGAGAGCGTTGCTAGAATACGCATCAATGTGGTTTTTCCTGCACCGTTGGGCCCAAACAGGCCATGGACACCAGGAGCAATGGTCAAGTTGATGTCTCTTAATGCAGCCTTTCCGTTGGGATAGGTCTTGGTTAACCCTGCGATTTTGATCACTGCACTCACACCCTTCTCCTCATAAGACGAAGAAACGGGTTGATACGTTGAAGAAGTTCCCAAAAAAGCCCAAAGCGCCGGCCCAACCAGCCAACGCCTTCTCACCGTTCGCTAATCCTCAACCCACTCCAACCAGACTCCTTCCTCGAAGCCGCTCCTCTCACTGCGTTTTTTGCGTTTCAGCTCCAGGATTTCTTCAAAGGAAGAACCAAGATAATGGGCCAGTCCATCCACTACCTTAGAATATCGGCCAGCTCTGCCAAGTCTTGTTCACTGACGACAAATTCCTGGAGTTCTTCAAGGAACTTCGCTGCCAGCCCCGCCAGCAGCAGCTTCTTGTTGATCTGATCATACTGGAAAAAGGGCGAGCGCTTGTCCAAAAACTTGATGGGGTTAATCTCCGCGAGACGAGTCCACGTTTCCAGAGGCCATTCTTGGAAATTTCGGCTGGACTTATCCTGCATATCTCCATGGAAGCGGGGAGCTTGATAGTAGCTCTGCAGCGCCCCCTCGATTTGAGAGCTGGGGACTGCAGCTTGCAGCTTCCCGGGTCGGTTAAACGCTCCGATGGTGGGAATCTTATACATTTTGCTCATGTCGCCAAATCAACCTCAGCGAGAAGGCACCCTGCTTTGTACTTGACCCTTTTGTTAAAGAAATGTTGATATAAACCACAATATACAGGTTGGGGGCGCCCATTTGCCAACATCAGTGGCAAGGAAGCCGGTTTTTAAACCGATTTCATTTCTCGTTTATTGCCAAATAAACCCATGAATACTGGGTTTTGCGTAAATGCGGTCTGGAAA
>DUPN01000077.1 GCA_012838305.1 Bacillota bacterium
TCCCGTCGACCTTAATAAAGAAGGCCCATCGCTTCTCTTCTGTCCAGTAATGGTCCAGGTAGTCGTAACCGTACAAGCCTAGATGATTGACGTCTCTCAGGTCATATTGGGAGAATTCATAATCGTACTTCTCCAGTAGATTGCGGAGGATCTCCTTCTCGCTGACATCAACGGGAGTTAGTTCAACGCTCATGCTCTGCCACCTTCCTTTTTCGCTACAGCACAGATGGCTGTGCTATCCCCTTGGTATTCTGCTCCTGCCACATCTCCATAGATGTCAACATCAGCAAACCCCGCACTGTTTAGCTCCCTTCGCAAGTCATCCACTGCAAATGTCTGGTCCCAAATGTTGTAGCAATCGACTCCGGTGTCTGTGATTATAATACGCCTGTCCAAAAAGGTGTTGCTGTCGTCATAGCGGAGAAATGACTCCAGACGCAGATGGGGCTTAGGCTTCCAAAAACCTTTCTGCTCGAATTCCCATGTTCTCGCTTCGCCTCTTCCTTGATACTTCAAGGGAGTAAAGACATACAGAATCAAATATCCATTGGGCCTCAGGGCCTGGTAAACATGGGCGAGGGTTTTCTTACGATTGGCATCGGACAGAGCGCCGTAATCACAATAGATGAGTACAGCCATGTCGAATGGATCAGCGAAAGACAGATCAAGATAGTCATGGTTACAGTATCTGATCTCCAGTCCTGCCTGGATGCGCTTTCACGGGCCTAGTTGAGGGAACGTTTGGAGAAATCTACTCCGGCGACTTGATATCCCTTCCGGCAAAACCTTCCGGTATAAAGGCCTGGTCGGCACTTCAAGTCCAGCAAGCGTGTCTTCGGCGGGATTATGGACCTAGCAGTCGCGGATGCGCTGGGTGTGCCGGTTGAGTTCATGGATAGAGGAGCTCTGGCGCGAGACCCGGTGGTGGGTATGAGGTCTTACGGTACATACAACAAGCCTGCCGGCACACGGAAGAACTAGGCCATTACTCGCGACTAAAGAGCAAGGATTTCAAGAAAACGCCTAGAGCAGAAATAAACAGCAGCGGCTATGTCGTGTCTTCACTGGAAGCAGCGATTTGGTGCCTTTTGAACACCAATGGCTATGCAGGTTGTGTCCTGGAAGGGGTAAATTTGGGAGACGACACCCACACAGTGGCTGCCATTGCAGGGGAATTAGCAGGGCTAGCATATGGGTATGAAGCATTTCCCCACGGCTGGCTTGACGTGCTAGCCAGGAGAGAACACCTGGAAAGCGCATGTCACGAGTTTATTCTAGCCTTGGCGTACTGCCGCATAGATAACGAGTCTTAGCTCCACCTCCTACTGTGTTCCTCCAGGCGGCCTCGGTTAGGTGAGGGCTGCACCTAGTTCCGGGCAGCCCTTCAGCCGAAGTTTGCAGCATTTACACCTCATGATGGTACGGGCCTGTCAGACACTGTAGGTATCCGTTTACATCACCTGCAGTCTGATTCGAGGAAGCCGGTTTAAAGTCCTCTACGGAATAATCAAGACCTCGGTGTAATACTGAAAGTACTTATGTGCCGCTTCTTTGATGTCCGCTGAGGTGACGTCATCGAAGAAGGTCATGTAATCATCAACCCACGCATAACCCCACCCCGTCAATTCTGTCATGGCCAGCATCAGGGCCTGGTTGAGGTTTGTCTCGTTTTGGATCAGGTACATGCCACGCTTGCGCGTGGCAATGTGACGAATTTCTTCTTCGGCCAGACCTTCGTCAGCAAGTCGCTTTAGCTCCAGTAAAACCTGTTCCTTAGCTTGCTTTACATTTTGTGGATGGGTAGCAAGGAAGATCAAGAGATTCGATGGTCCGAGGCGATCATCATACTGGGACATGGCAGTGTAGGCCAATCCTCTTTTGTCCCGAATCTCTGTAAAGAGGCGCGAGGCCATCCCTTCACCAAGTATGCTGTTGATCACAGCCATGGCCGCGCTATCCTCATCAAAGGAGGCTGGGGCGGGATAACCCATAATCAAGAAGGCTGCTTCTGTTGGCAGGTTGATTACCCGCTTACGATGTTCTGTGGGATACACAAAGTCCGTCTGTTTTCGCGGCGTAGGACCTTCAGTATATCCGTTTTGCCAGCTTCCAAAGCTGTCCTCCAAGAGGGGACGAAGTTCTGCGGCCTTAAAGTTACCGACAACGGCCACCACTACTTGCTCTGGCTGATACAAGTATCTATGCCAGTTTGCTGCATCCTGGCGGTCGATGGCCGTCAGCCCGGCAGGTGAGCCGTAGGGCGAGAGTTTGTAGGGGTGTTCGCCATAAAAGAGGTCAAGGTAACTGAGGACGATAGCATTCATGGGATCATCGGTAAGGCTGGCTAGAATGGCTTGACTCAGGCGGCGCTCCCGCTCAAATTCTGACTCCGGAAAGACCGAGTGGTTGAGCAGATCCATAAAGACAGCAAAGCTTGCTGCAAAGGAGCTCGGTGTCGACTGCACCAGGACCGCTGAATAGTCATACGATGCCGCCGTCTGGAGCTGCGCTCCTAAAGACTCGAGTTCAATTACAATATCCTGCGCAGTGCGATCTGCTGTGCCTGAGAGCAGATTCCGCTGGGTCAAATAGGTGAGTCCTTCTAGCCCTTCAGGATCGTGTACAGAACCAACACCCGACAAGAGCCCTACTGCAATAATGTCAAAGGCTGGGTTCTCCTTGAGGAGTAATGTCAATCCATTATCCAAGACAACCTTCTCAACATCGGCTGTGTAATTGAGGCCAACTGACCCTGAAGAAGAACAACAGGGAAGAAGTGTAACAAGCAGCGCAACAACAAGAAAGCGAAGCTTCATTCTCATTTCGTCTACCTCCCCACCGGTGTTATCTCACTATGGATATAGGCGTTTGGATTTAAAAAGCGTTGGGCTGTGCGCTGGATGTCTTCAACGCTAATCTGTTCTAATAGCATCCCACGGTTGATTGCATCCATCACACCGCCGTAAATCTCCGTCTGTCCAAGATACATGGCCACATTGGTGCTTGATTCGGTGGAAAAGGCTAGGCTGCTACGGGTCATGGCACGTGCTCGCTGCAATTCAGCATTGGTGACAGGCTCCTTGTGCAGTCTGGTCAGTTCTTCTCGGACAATCTCCATAAACCGATCCCGCTGATTCGGATCGAGTTCAGCGTAAATCTGAAATACCCCGATGGCCGAAAAGCCGCTGTAGCTTGCAGAAACGTTGGTCACAATCTGTTCTTCTTCAATAAGTCTCTTATACAATCGCGAAGAGCGTCCTCCCCCAAGGATAACCCCAGCCATGGTCAAGGCCGCCGCCTCATGGGTATTAGCTCCCGGTCCAGGATGACCCATAAATACATAACTCTGCTGCAAGGGACGTTCTTCCATCAAGTAGACTACCGTATCAAGCTCTGGAATTGTGATGTGTTCTGAGGATGGCACGGTTTTTGCCGCCATGTCACCATAGAGCTCATCTGCTTGATCAAATATGGCCTCAGCGTCGACATTCCCTGTTACGACAAGGACCATGTTGTTCGGAACATAGTGCTGGGTATAGAAGTCTACGACTTCTGCCCGATTGACCCCGGCTAGTTCTTCTATGGAGCCAACTACATTCTTGGCGTAGACGGTTCCGGCAAAAAGATGCTCCATGGCCATATCCACCAGATGGGTTTGGGGTGAATCAATCCGAAGGCGGATCTCCTCATGGATCACGCTTCTTTCCATATCAATCTCGTCTTGCTCATAAAGGGAGTTGAGCAGCGCATCGGCCTGAATCTCCATGGCCTGGCCGACATGATCCGAAGAGACAACAATAAAATAGGATGTGTAGTCAAGACTGGTCATGGCATTGAGGTAACCACCTAGGGTCTCCACTTCATAGGCAATCTGACCCCTGGGGCGGGTGGTGGTTCCTTTGAAGGTGAGATGTTCGAAAAAGTGAGCGAGCCCAGAAAGACCAGGGGGATCATCCACTGCTCCCGTATTAACCCAGACATTCACAGTAGCGATAGGATAGGAAGGGATTTCCTTCACAATGACGCGCATTCCGTTCTCTAGAATTCGCATCTCGAGCGGAATCAATGGCGACTGCGGATCAACTGGAGCGGCAAGGCTAAGGGCGCTGAACAAAAGCAACGTCACCGTAAGTAAGCAACCTACGACTCGAATCCGACTCATACCATACCTCCTCACTTGTGTAGCATTTCACAATATTGTTAACTAATCATACCCCACCAAGACCCGTTTGTCAACGCGGGCAGCGTGGTGACAATACTGGCACATGAAGTCGTTTCAACCTAATCCGCGTAGAGAATCATATGTTTGCCCTGGCCTATACATGTCTCCTGCAGTGCCGCTTTGAAACCATAACGCTCTTACTAATGGCAGCAAAGGAAAGGGTCTTACAGCCTACGCCTTTGGCCTCAACCCGGGGGGGAGATCAATAAATCGGCGTTTGCTGCGTCCTTCCTTGCTCCATCCCATCGATATTTCCCTTTTTCCCCCTCGCCAAATCAACCTCCGCGGAGAGGCACCCTGCTTTTTCCCTGACCCTTTTGTTAAAGAAATGTTGATATAAACCACAATCTACAGGTTGGGGGCGCCCATTTGCCAACATCAGTGGCAAGGAAGCCGGTTTTTAAACCGATTTCATTTCTCGTTTATTGCCAAATAAACCCATGAATACTGGGTTTTGCGTAAATGCGGTCTGGAAA
>DUPN01000078.1 GCA_012838305.1 Bacillota bacterium
CCCTGACCCCTAATCCAGCTGACAATGCTTGGAGTGGACGTTTTGCCTTGGTTTCAAGAGAGGGGCTGGCAAAAGCCTGCTTTTCCGTACCATTGATAGATGTCACCTACCCATCTTGGAGTTTTTTGCGGGTTAATGGAACAGGAAACTGCATCAAACAAGCCCACAATCCCCTCATCCTCGGTAGGTTAGGCACTCCCATGCTGAGTTCGCCTTTAGCCCTCACCAACCCTCGCTGTTACTAGAATTTGCAGGCACTACCCTATCTTGTGGTAGACGGAAGGCGTTTCTGCTTTGGAACGAAGGAAGATCGAAAGGTAACATGGACAAAGCGAGATCCTCCCAGGGGATTCCCCTTGGCAGCTGACAGCCGGAACACAGTACAGCATTTGTGTAAAAACAAAGGTATAGCACTTGAGGGGAAGAGGCTGTGGGTGATCAAGATCCGGTCTGCAATGTTCTATGATGAAGCTCTTAGCAGCCTTACAGAAAAGCGGTGCGATTTTGGGGGGAAGAAGCAAGGGGTTGGCGGATCGCTGTTGAATACGTGAATTGTAGAGAGGAGAACTCGATTTCTTACTCTAGAAGAACTTATGGCAGGGGGCGTACGATGTTAGCGTATCAACTGAAGATTGAAATGAAAGAGCTACCTACGGTGTGGAGGCGTGTTATTGTACCGTGCAGGATCTCCTTTGAAATGCTGCACTATGTGATTCAACATGTCATGGGCTGGCAGTCCTACCATCTCTATGAGTTTAGCAGCAGTGACGATCCAACTTGTTATACGAATGATCTGGAGGGCATTGATCAGTACGAGTATTTAAGGGAGAACCCCGATCGAGTTCGGGATCGCTGGGACGAACAGACTCTTGCTCATCCCGCTGTGCTGGCCAGTTCGGTGCAGATGGATCCGATTCTGATCCGAGCGAAGACGTTAGATTATCTCTATGATTTTGGCGATCATTGGGAGGTCACAGTCACCTTGGAAGAGATGCTTGAGGACTACCCCAATTCGTTTGCCGTGTGCACCGGGGGAAAGGAACCTGCGCCTCCAGAGGATGTGGGAGGCACAGGTGGTTACATGGACTTTTTGGAGGCCTGGCATAACCCAGCCCATGAAGAACATGCCCACATGGTGGCTTGGGGAGAATCCCAGGGCTTTACTGGCCGTTTTGACCGAGAGAGGGTGAACCAGTTCTTGCAGTATAAACTGCCCCTGGGGACAAGGGATTTAGAACAGTTGGCGGAGGAATGCAATCGGAGCCTCTTACCATTTACTGAGGCTATTGCTTTTAACCCAGCGTTACGTCCGGATAAAGCCAAAGAGGTTCATCTCGTCCAGTATATGCTGGGTTTTCTCCAAATTATCGATGAACGTGGACCCCTGAAAGCTACAGCGAAGGGCAATTTGCCGGCGAAGCTGGTTATGGAGCTCTTTGCCCAGGGCTATGACTATCTGTATGCTCCCTTCCGAGCAAGAAGTGTCCGCAAAGAAGATGATGCCTGGTTTTTGGGTGAGCTGCATGCCCTGGGACGTTCGGCTGGTTTGATCAAGAAGCATAAAGGGGAAATAAGCTTGACGAAGAAGGGCAGAAAGGTTCTGCAGGCTTCGCCCGCCGAAACCTATCTGCGGCTTCTGCGCGACTATGTGTTTACGTATAATATGGGGTTCAGGAAGGACTATGAAGTGCTTCCGTCCTGGCTGATCAACTACCTCATCGGTCTTTTGGCCAGGTATGGTTCTGTGGAACGAGAGTCTAAGTTTTACTCAGAGAAGCTGGTGCGAATCTATCCCCTGCTCCTCAAGGACCATGAATCGGAAAGAGAGCAGGAAACCTTTGACTATGCCATCTTTAGGTGGGTCATGGAGCAGTTTTTAGCAGAGTTTGGCCTGGTGGAGACACGTCGGGTCAGGGACGAGGGCAGGTGGGGGGGCAAACAGTTTGTGCGCAAGACAGAGTTCTTTGATCAGGTTCTGATCACTTGGTAAATGACAGTCGTGAAACGGTAGCAGCTCAAGGAACGGAACTTGGGACGGTTGTATGGGAACACATACCAGATTGCAGTCACAACTAGTACACCTCGCTACCCGTTCTGATGCTCCAGAGGAAAGAGCTGGAAGACGTAAGGTAAGCTTTGGGTCGCAGTCTGTCCTCAAGGTTTTGGCATCACTACGGCCAAAGGACATTATGAATTCCGGGCCTGGGCAGCAAATCAATGAAGACCTGCGTCTTAGGTCTCTCTGATCCACCAGACGCAGGTCGTCTTCTTGATCCCGTTCACATATTGGGTCCTTCGACTGCACTTCGGTTCTTCGAGCTATCTGGATACGCTGGGGGGAATGTCCCTAGACGCGGATGCGACTACCTCCTTTACCCGAGTTGGGTGAAGAGGAGGACGCATCTGCTGTTTTTTGTGGTGATTTTGTGGAGGACAGAGTAAGTAAACTGCAACCCGATCACCATGCTTGTGCCAACAGCTGGATCCAGGAGCCGGGTAGATACTGAAACGAATCCTTGCAGAGAGATTGGATTTTTTCCACTAGGTGGATTAACAGGTTGTATCCCGGTCTTAAAGGCGGAGAACCGAGTGATACTTAGGGTGATCTGACGGAATTGCTGCTGGAGGACGTCCTACCAGAAGACCAGCTCCACATGAAACTCCCACTGATTGCGGACAGACAATTTGTGAGGGGACAAGTCGCGTGCAGGGGAGCTATACTTCACTCATGGTGAGCTATAGGCCGAAGAAGCTGTGAGAGTTGAGCTATGAGAGAGACTGAGCGTCTCTCCAGTAGGAGCTTTGACCCTCTGATCAGGGTGTTAATGCTACCCAGCCTACAAGAAAGAAAAGAGACGTATTGGTTTTCACGACTGGGGGTGGTTGGCCGATCAGGGCGCGAACGGATGGGGCTTTACGATCAGCTTTGTGCCCATGGTGTCCTGCGGGAAAGGCACTCTGAGGTTGTTGGAGTATGCCCCGGATCAATTGGGTGTGTGTTTGGAGTAAAACCAAGGTATCATCAGGGGTGGTCAAGCGCGAGGGATTCATTCTAGCTAGTTGAGGGAAGAAGATGTGGATCGGAAGGGCAAGGCGAGTTCTTTGCCAGGACTCGTTGCGGGGCTCGGAAAGGTCTTGGATTTTTGACATGATCAAGGTTTTTTCGGAATCACTTCGAGGAAGAAGACGAGGGATGTTTTGAGCGGTAGGGCGGTGGAGAGGGCACAGCAGACGCTGTGCCCAGATCCAAGGGGTACTGGGATGGACCAAAGAGTACCCCAGTCGCCTTATTGTGACCTGCCTAGGAGTTCCAGGGATGGTATCTAGGTGGTTTCACAGAGGGCATCTCCGTAAGCTTGTTTCAGCAACCGCACATAAGCACACAGTATTGTGTCCGTCATTTGCTCTTTGGAAAGCAGCCATTTTCCCTCGCCTAAGTCAAAATAGGGTATCTGCGGCAGGGAAATTTCTTGAGATTCCTGTTTAATGGTCTCGTAGACGGCGGGTATTTCTCCCAATTGCGATGGGGACAAGAGAAAGTTTCTCCAAACTGACATGTGGTTCAACTCCCCGTTCGCGTCCCCGGTTCTTCCGTCTTGGTTCAGGCTGCAAATCTCCAGTAACTCGGTACAGACTTGCAGATATCGACGGATTACGAAGTTGTGATCGGGCGGTATGTTGTTTATGAAGGTTGGCTGTGCGATTAGAATCTCCGTCAAATCCAAGAGCTCCTTGCCGCTAAGGGATGCGTAGTGACAGCGGTGGCAGTCCGTAGCAAAGGTAAGGGGCAGGGATGCCATGACCGTGAGGATCTCTTTAACTAGTGGAGATTCGTGGCCACTCATATTGTTCAGATGCTCAAAACACGTGTCTTCCAGTCCTTGCGACTGGCGCCACTGCCAGTAGACCAGGACGTGAGTGAGGGCTTGATTCAAACGGTCTCTTGCTTCTAGATCATCTTTGGAGTGGCGTAGGGCACTTAACAGCTCCAGAACTACTCTGATGTTCGCCTTTTGTGCTAGTTCGGCTAGCTTATGGTAGGTGCCGAACCACTTTTGCCTTGTTTTGATTTCGATGTTTTCTGACATTAGATTCCTCCTTTCTAAATTATCTGTTATATGGATTATATAACAAGTAGTCTAAACTGTCAAGCCTAAAAAGAAAAGAATTTCAAATTTCCAGAAAACTCTCCAAACGCTGGATTGAAGCCATCTTCAGCGGGAAGTCTCCAAGCTGTTCTTGCCAAATTCGGATTTTTTCGATGTGCTGCAGAGAAAAGTCTGGGGAAGTATGGTGCTGTCGCCGGAGCGGCGAAGGGCAGTAGGTGAAGAGGAGCTCCTTGAATACGTTCCCAGAACATCTGTGTTCAGAGAAGGTTCGAACCGCTATTTCCAGATCATTTCACGGAGTCAATGAGCAGAAAAGACATGCTATGAATAGTCAATAGCTTTTGGGAACCTTTGCAACCACATAGGGATCCCATTTCACTTTGGGGAACCAGCGGTCCATTGGTAGTTGGGATCGAATGGACGGTTTTCTGTCCACAAAGAGAAGATCAGATGAGCCAGTTTTCGTGCTATGCCCCCCGTGACAACGGTCGGATGTTTTCTTTCTGCCACTTTGGCTTCGTAGTACTCCCTTCTCCTGGTGAAACCGTCGAGTTGACACTGCGGCCAGACAGAGACTGTGGTGTAAGACTGGCGAGCCTCGTTTGGACATCCGATTGCGAGTCCCTTC